>JACDCA010000144.1 GCA_013694635.1 Acidobacteriota bacterium
ACAGCCTTGATCGGCATCCCGGTGTTGCCTCCTCCAAACGGGGCGCCGCTCGACATCGCGACGGCGTCAACGCCAGGAGCGGAACCGAGCCGGTCGAGGAGCTGTTTGTAGAACCCTTCCCAAGCGGAGCCGGGCTCCTTGAAGCGGTCCTGCGGCAGGCCCATCATCGCGGTGGTGATGTTGACCGGCTCGAATCCCAGCGGGACGCGCTGCAGCCGCTGAAGGCTCTGCACCAACAGCCCCGCGCCGACCAGCAGCATGGTTGCGAGCGCCACCTGCGCCGCCGCCAGCGCCTGCCGCGAGCGGGTGCCGCCCGATGACGTGCCGCGCGTGCCGTCCTTGATCGCGCCGATCAGTTCGCCTCTGGATCCAGCGAGTGCGGGCAGGATCGCGAACGCGATCCCCGTCACGACACAGACACTCAGCGAAAAGAGCAGCACGGCGCCATTGACGGTCGTTTCATCCGCGCGCGGCAGATTGTCCGGCAGCCATTGCCGCAGGAGCGGGACGCTCCAGTACGCGACCAGGATGCCGGCTGCGCCGCCGACGAGGGCCAGCATCAATCCTTCCGTCAGTACCTGCCGCACGAGCCTGCGTCGCGCCGCGCCAATCGCCATGCGGACGGCGATTTCGCGTTTGCGCGAGGCGGCCCGCGCCAGCATCAGGTTCGCCACGTTCGCGCACGCGATCAGGAGCACACAGCAGACGGCGCCGAGCAGCACGAACAGGGCGCGCCTGGTCGCCTCCGGGACCAGCCAGTCGTACACCGTCGACATCTCGATACCCCAGCCCTTGTTCGACTGAGGGAACTCCGCCTCGAGTTGTTTTGCGATCGATTCCATCTCCTGCTGTGCCTGGGCATAGGTGTATCCCGGCTTGACTCGCCCGATGACGCTGGCAATGTGGTTGTCGCGCTGTTCCGCTGCGGGATCCACGCGCAGGGGCATGTAGAACTCCGCCGCGAGCGGCGCGCTGTCTTCGGCGATCACGCCCACGACCGTGTGGGTCGTCGTGCCGATCGTGACCGTGCTCCCGATGGCGCGGTGATCCCCGCCAAAGTAGCTGCGCCACAACGAATCGCGGATGAGAGCCACGCGCTCCGCATTCGGTTCTGCGTCTGACGCGACGAATGCGCGCCCGGCAAGGGGCGTCGCGCCGACGAGGCTGAAATAGTCCGGGCTGATGACGACCGATGGGACGCGCACCGGTTCGGACGTAGAACGAAGCGTGACACTTCCGCTCCGCCAACCCGCCAGTTCGATGGTCTGCGCCCGGTCCCTCCATGACACGAAGTTGGGGAGCGAAACAGCAAACCCGGTGATCGACAGGGCTTCATTTCTCTCCCAGACCCGCACCAGCCGGTCGGCCGCCTCGTACGGCAACGGCCTCAGGGCGACGGCATGGACGACGCTGAAGATCGCGGTGTTGGCGCCGACGCCGAGCGCCAGCGTCGCGACGGCTGTCAGCGTGAAGAGCGGCGCACGGCGCAGGGATCGCACGGCATACCGGACGTCCTGCCGCAGCACGTCGAGGTGTTCACCCGGCGCGCGGACGATGGAGTCGGCGAGAAGCTGGGCCCAGAGGCGCAGCACGGCGCCGGCGCCACGGTCGTGTGACGACCGCTCACGGAACGCGAGCAGCATTTCGCGCCCGTAGTCGTCGCGGAATTCGCCGGGATAGAAACGAAGGAGGATCCGGTACAGCCGCTCGCCGAGGGTCGTGCGCGCCACGGCTACGACCTCTTCGGCACGAGCCCCGATTCCCGGGCCTGCGCCAGCAGCGACTTGAGCCGGTCGGCCTCGGCCACCGCCACACGGCGCCCGAACTTCGAGATGCGATAGAAGCGCCGCCGCTCGTCGGCCCCCGCGGTGCCGGTCGTGAGCTCTTCGATGAGCCCTTCGGCGAGCATGCGTTTGATCGACCCGTAGAGCGTCCCGGGGCTCATCTTGACGCGCCCGGCGGTTCGCTCGGCGACGTCCTGCATGATGCTGTACCCGTGCCGTTCCCCCTCGCCGAGAGCGATCAGGATATGGAGAAAGGCGGGCGCGAGCGGGAGCAGTGCCTGGATCTCTCCGTCGATGTCACGTGTCATATCCAGACACGTTATAACGATCTCAGTTATAACGCAACCTGTCTCAACTCCTTCTCAACCTGCTCGGCCTGCCACAAATGGCGGCGATCGTGCGCCGGCAGGACGTTCAGTGCCGTCGACACCCTGACCTTGAGGATCGGCAGAAACGGATTGCTGAACGTTGCGCGGTTGGTGTCGATTGCCGCGCAGTCGGCGATCAGACGGCGTACTTCCTCGTGGGCGGCGTGGTACGCACCGAGAATCTCGGCGCGGCTTCGCGACGGCCTGGGCTGAACCTTCTGCGGTGCCCGCAGCCGGGCCTTGACCGGCGGTTCCTGCGAGGCGACGAACTTTGTGCCGAAGAAACCGGGTTCGGCCGGTCCCTGCCGCGTCCATCCCATCTGGCGCGCCTTGTCGACCGCCGTTCGAACGGCGACGCCATACAGCACGTTGAGGGCGGCCAGGTGATCGAGGCATTCCGCAATGCTCCAGCGGCGGCCGCCGTCCGGCTTCCAGTGGAATTCTTCGTCGGTAACACGTGCCGCTATTGCCGCGCCCGCCTGGTCCGCGGCGTCGATAGCGTCCGCGATCTGCTGCAGGTCAGGAGGAAGGGCTGAAGCCATCGTCAATGGTACCGCGCCAACTCTGTTGTGCGGTTGTGGGATTACGTGGGCCCGTGGGCGAAGTGCGCGAACTCCTCGATCCTCGCGTCACTGAGGACGTTGTCCTGAGTGCCCTGGACCAGCCAACATGCCCCTCATTATCGGCGACAGCGCGGGCCGCTTTCGTTGCACCTGACAATGGCCAACGACCGTCCGCCAACCCATGGTGAGAGGGACGAAGGACGTAAACTTGCACCCATGACAGCTCGTGGGCGAGCGGCCTGCGCCGTCGCCGCGTTGTTGATCGGGTCGGGACTGTTTGGTTGTGGACGGAAGACTGTCGACCTTCCGGACGCGGGCGAACTGGCGAATCACGTCACGATCCGGCGCGATGCGTACGGCATCCCCCACATCCTGGCGGACTCCGAAGAGGCGGCGGCGTTCGGGTTCGGCTTCGCGCAGGCCGAAGACCACGCCGCCGAGATCGGCCGTCGGTATCTCTCAGCACGGGGACAGGGAGCCAGGCACTTCGGCGAGGCGGGGCTTGCAGGGGACCTTGCGATGGCGCAATTCGACAACATGGCCGCCGCGCGGCGCGCTGTCGAAGCCATCACTCCGTTGTATCGACGCATCATTTCGGCGTACGCCGCGGGTGTGAACCGTTACGTGTCTGCGCACCGTACCGAACTCCCGGCCTGGATGCCCGAGATCACGGCGGTCGATGTTCTGGCGTACACGCGGGCCAGCGCCGCGGAGTCGCTGGGCGGTCCGGCCCTTCTGCGCCGGTTGCGTGAAAAGTACGAAGGGGTCTTACCTTCACGCCTGGACGAAGAGAACGCCTGGGATGACGCGCCCGGCTCCAACGCGCTGGCGCTCGGCGGGTCGCGGACCGCCACCGGCAAGCCGATCCTGCTCGGCAATCCGCATCTGCAGTGGGGCTCGCTGTATTGGGAAGCGCACGTCCGCGTGCCGGGCACGATCGACTTCTACGGGTCGACGTTGCCGGGTGTCCCCGTCCTCCGAGCGGGATTCAACGACCGCCTCGGCTTCGTCACGACGAATAACGCCCCCGATCTCGAGGACGTCTTCGTATTGAAGGTGGATCCGCAGAAGCCGGATCACTATCTCTTCGACGGCGAGTCGTTACCGATGCAGCGGCGTGACGTGGCGGTCCACGTCCGCAATGCCGACGGTGCGCTGCGACAGGAGACCCGGACGTTCTGGTCGTCGCACCTCGGCGCCGTCGTCTATCGCACGCCCGAACGCGCGTTCGCCGTGAAGTCGACGCGCCTCGACGCATTCGCGTATTACGAAGGGTTTTACGTTCTCAGCAAGGCGCGGACGCTGGACCAGTGGCTTGCGGCGCTCCGGATGAATTTCGTCCCGACGTCGAACTTCACCTACGCAGACGTCGACGGGAACATCCTGTACGTCTGGAACGGCCGCGTGCCGGTGCGGAAGGAAGGCGGCGACTACCGGCTCGACGTCGATGCGACGACGTCCGCGGATCTCTGGTCCAGGCTGCACGCCGTGGAGGACTACCCGAGACTGCTCAACCCGCCTGGGGGCTACGTCCAGAATGCGAACAACCCGCCGCGCTTCGTATCCGCACGCGACCCGATCGATATGACGGGCTATCCGTCGTACTTCGAGCGGGGTCCGCTGGCGCTGCGCCCGCAGCTCGCGCTCGACATGCTCGAGTCGAAACAGCGCTTCACCGTAGACGATGTGATTGCGCTGAAGCACTCGCCGCGGATGCTTCTCGCCGAGCGGGTGAAAGCGGACCTGCTGGAAGTCGCTCGCGCCGCGGGCTCCGGGGCGGACGGGCCTTCGGACGTCCGGAGCCACCTGATCGATGGCGCTGCCGCACTGGAAGAATGGGACAACACGGTGTCGGCGGGCAGCCGTGGCGCCGTGCTCTTCCAGCGATTCTGGGATCTCTACTCGCGCGCGGCCCAGCCGCTATTCGCGACACCATGGAGTGAGTCTGCCTTCGCGACCACGCCCCACGGTATCGGCGACAGGGCGGCGGCGGTCACCCACCTGGCCGCGGCTGTTCGCGCGGTGCGCGAGCAGTTCGGCTCCGAGCGTGTCTCGTGGGGCGAAGTTCACCGCTTTCGTGCCGGATCGCTGGACCTCCCCGGCGACGGGATCGCGGGAACCTATGGCGCCTACAGGGTGATGACGTTCGAGCCGGTGGCGGGCGGGCCTACCCGTGTCGCAGGGCACATACCGGGACGATCGTCGCCGGTCGGCTTCGGGGACGCCTGGATCCTGCTCGTGGACTTCTCGAACCCGGCCACCGCGTGGTCCGTCCTTGCGTATGGCCAGACCGCGCGCCAGGGTTCGCCGCACAGCAGCGACCAGCTGCGGCTGTTTGCGTCGCACAGGCTGAGGCCCGCGTGGTACACCGAGGCCGACATCCAGCAGAATCTCGAGCGCTCGTATCGCCCATGACGCACCCTCCGCACCGTTGCGCACCCCGCCGCACCCTTGGCTTCGCCACCCTTGCTATACTCGACGTTTCCCCGTGAACGAATATCGACTCAAACAGTACGGCCTGCAGCAGGGAGCCCTCGAGATTCAGTATATCGAGGAGTACTTCCTCGACTTCCCGCGCAAAAAACTGG
>JACDCA010000183.1 GCA_013694635.1 Acidobacteriota bacterium
CCGGCTTCGAGGCCTCCCGCGGCGCCGAGGAGGTGGCCGGTCATCGACTTGGTCGACGAAATCGCCAGCTTGTAAGCATGCTCGCCGAACAGCCGCTTGATCGCGAGCGTCTCGAGCTTGTCGTTGAACGGCGTGGAGGTGCCGTGCGCGTTCACGTAATCGACCTGCTCCGGCTCGATGCCGGCACTGCGCAGCGCCATCTGCATCACGCGCATGCCACCGTCACCATCCTCTGACGGCGCGGTGATGTGGTACGCGTCGGCGGTCATTCCGTAGCCGACGAGCTCCGCGTAGATCGGCGCGCCGCGCCGCCGCGCGAACTCCAGCTCCTCGAGAATGATCACGCCCGAGCCCTCACCCATGATGAAGCCGTCGCGGTCCATGTCGAACGGACGGCTGGCGCGCTCGGGATCGTCGTTGCGCGTCGACAGCGCGCGCATCGCCGCGAATCCCCCGACACCCATCGGCGTGATCGCCGCTTCGGAGCCGCCGGCGATCATGACGTCCGCGTCGTCGCGCTTGATGATCTCGAAAGCATCCCCGATGGCATGGGCGGAGGCGGAGCACGCCGTACAGGTCGCGGAGTTGGGGCCTTTGGCACCGAGGCGGATCGACACCTGCCCTGCCGCAAGGTTGATGATCGACGCCGGAATGAAGAACGGAGAGATGCGGCGCGGGCCCCCTTCGAGAAATGCCTTGTGCTCGCGCTCGATGGTCCCGAATCCGCCGATGCCCGACGCGATGAAGACGCCCACGCGCGTCGCCATCTCCGGTGGGATCTTCAGCTTCGCATCGTCCATCGCGAACTGCGAGGCGGCGATGGCGAGCTGGATGAAGACGTCCATCTTCTTGACGTCTTTCTTGTCGATGAACCGGAGCGGGTCGAAGTCTTTCACCTGGCCCGCGATGCGCGCCGAAAACTGCGACGCGTCGAAATGCGTGATCGGGCCGATGCCACTCTGCCCGGCGCACAACGCTGCCCAGTTCGCCTCGGTGCCGATGCCGAGCGGCGACACCATGCCGACGCCCGTCACGACGACTCGCCTGGTCAAGAAACCTCCGCAGAAACCCGGGACCGTAAAAGGTCCCGGCTACTTCTTTTTTGAGTGCGACTCGATGTACTCGATGGCTTCCTTCACGCGCGTGATCTTCTCCGCGTCGTCGTCGGGGATCTCGATCCCGAACTCCTCTTCGAACGCCATGACCAGTTCCACCGTGTCGAGCGAGTCGGCCCCGAGGTCGTCCACGAACGACGCGTCCGGCGTCACTTCTTCTTCATCCACTCCGAGCTGCTCGACGATGATGCTCTTTACCTTGTCCGCGACGGCCATTCAGCCCTCCTACATGTACATTCCGCCATTGACGGCCAGGACCTGTCCCGTAATATACGACGCCTCGTCTGACGCGAGGAAGCACACGGCCGAGGCGATGTCGTCCGGCGTGCCGAGCCGTTTGAGCGGAATCCTGGCCGCCCAGTCCCCGTGCGCGCCCTCGGTGAGAGCGCGCGTCATATCCGTATCGATCAAACCGGGCGCCACCACGTTCACCGTGATGCCGCGCGACGCCACTTCGAGCGCGACCGACTTCGCAAAGCCGATCAACCCGGCCTTGGAGGCAGCGTAGTTCGCCTGCCCGGCGTTGCCGCTCTGCCCCACCACCGAACTGATGCAGATGATGCGGCCCTGTCGCGCCTTCAGCATCGGCTTCAATGCCGCCTGCGTCAGCGCGAACGCCGCCGTCAGGTTGGTCCCGAGCACCGCGTCCCAGTCGTCACGCTTCATGCGGAGCAGCAACTGGTCTTTCGTGATGCCCGCGTTGTTGACGAGGACATCGAGGCGCCCGTGCTTCGCTACCACCGCCGCAATCGCCGCTTCGGCGGCCCCCGATTCCGTGACGTCCAGCGCCACCGCCTCGGCCTTGCCGCCCGCCGCCGTGATCTCGTCCGCCGTGGGGCGCGCGTTCTCCCCCCGTGCGGCCGCGACAACCTGCGCACCACGTGCGGCCAGCTTCGCCGCGATGGCCTTCCCGATCCCGCGCGACGCGCCGGTGACGAGCGCCACGCGGCCTGTCAGATCAATCATATGTCGAAGCTTCCAGCTCTCAGCTTTCAGCTCTCAGCTGCGAAAGCGCCGAGGAAAAAGTCGTGGGGTCCTCCACACTGACCACTTTCACGCCACGATCGATCTTCTTGATCAGTCCTGCAAGGACGGCTCCGGGGCCGAGCTCGACGAATGTCCTGGCGCCATCCGCGATCAGACGACGCACGACGTCTTCCCACCGCACCGGGGACGACACCTGCCGCACGAGTGCCTCGATCGCGCCGGCCGCATCCAGCTTCGGTTCGGCGTCCACGTTAGCGACGACGGGGATTCGGGGATTGCTGGCGGAGAGCGCGCGGAGCTCCGGGGCAAGCCGCTCCTCCGCGGGCTTCATCAGCGCGCAGTGGAATGGGGCGCTGACAGCCAGGGGGATGACGCGTTTCGCGCCAAGCGCCTTTGCACGCTCGCCGGCAAGCGCCACCGCCGCCGCGTGCCCGGCAATCACCACTTGTCCAGGTGCGTTCAGGTTCGCGGGGGAAACCACCTGGCCGGATGCCGCCGCCGCTTCCTCACAGGCGCGTCCGACGTCCGCCGCGTCAAGGCCGAGAATGGCGGCCATCGCCCCTTCGCCTACCGGAACTGCTTCCTGCATGTAGCGCCCTCTGCGGCGCACCGTCCGAAGGGCATCCGCGAAGGATAACGTACCGGCCGCGACGTGCGCGGAGTACTCCCCGAGACTGTGCCCCGCCGCGAAGCGCGCCCGAACGCCTTCCGATTCCACGAGACGATGCACGGCGACGCTGACGGCAAGAATCGCGGGCTGCGTGTTCTCCGTAAGCAGCAACCGCTCCTCGGGGCCCTCGAAACAGAGCGTGCTCAGCGCCTCTCCGAGCGCTTCATCGGCTTCGGCAAGAGTTTGGCGGCAGATCGGAAAGTCGTCCGCGAGCGACTTCCCCATCCCGACCTTCTGCGCCCCCTGCCCCGGAAACACGAACGCGATCATACGAGCTGCTCCAGGAGGCCCTGATTCACCGCGCGCGCCGCCATCGTCACGGCATTGCGCACCGCCTTCGCGGAGGAGCGCCCGTGCCCGACGATGCAGATGCCGTTGACGCCGAGGAGCGGCGCCCCGCCGTACTCCGAATAGTCGAGACGCTTGCGGAACCTGCGGAAGGCCTGCGCGGAAAGGAGGTATCCGATCTGGGAGCCGAAGGTGGACTGCAACTCGGCGTGGAGGAGCGCCTCGACGGTCTCGACGAGCCCTTCGCTGATCTTGAGCGTGACGTTGCCGGTGAAACCGTCGCAGACGATGACGTCGGTCTCGCCGGCGTAGACGTCCCGCCCCTCGACATTCCCGACGAAATTGATCGCGGCCGCTTTCAAGAGCTGGTGCGCCTCGCGCGTCAGCTCGTTCCCCTTGCCTTCCTCTTCGCCAACCGAGAGTAGTCCGATTCGCGGACTGGAATGCCCGAACGCCAGGCGCGAATACGCCGCGCCCATGATCGCGAACTGCACGAGATGCTGAGGGCGGCATTCGACCGTGGCGCCTGAGTCGAGCAGCACCGCGGGTTTCTGACGCGTCGGGATGATGGTGGCCAGCGCCGGACGATCGATGCCGGGGAGCCGTCCAAATGTGGAGACTGCGGCCATCACCGATGCACCGGTATGACCGGCGGAAAAAAGCGCCGCCGCCTGTCCGTCGCGCACGGCTTCGGCGGCCACTCGGATCGACGCGCGGGGCTTCCGCCGCAGCGCGGCTGATGCCTGCTCCACCATGTCGATGCGCTCGGGCGTGTGGATGATGTGGATGTCCAGACCGCGTGCGGCGGGGTGGCGCGACAGCTCGCGCTCGATCAGGGCCCTGTCGCCGGCCAGCAGGAGGCCTATCTGGAGGTGCCGGGCGGCCACGAGCGACCCGTCCACGATGGTTCCAGGGCCGTCGTCGCCCCCCATGGCGTCAATGGCTATGCGCAATTCGTAAAGCTGCCAGCTACCAGCTACCAGCCCAGGAGGTCCAGAGAACGCTGGAAGCTGGAAGCTGGAAGCTTATGTCTCTTCTACCGCTTTAACCTGGCGGCCCTTGTAGTAGCCGCAGTTGGAGCAGACCTGGTGCGGGACCTTGGCTTCCTGGCACTGCGGACAGACACCCACGGGCACCGGATGCAGCGCATCATGCGTGCGGCGTTTGGAGGTGCGGCTCTTGGAATGCCGCCGTTTCGGATTAGGCACTGCTTACGTCTCCCTGGATTTCACTATGCTCTTGAGGACGGCGAGCCTGGGATCTTCCCATTTCGGCGCGCAGCCGCACTCGGTCCGGTTCAAATTCGCTCCGCACACCGCGCAGAGTCCGCGGCAGCCGTCCGCGCACAGCGGCTTCATCGGCAGCGCCAGCTGAAACTGCTCGCGAACGAGGTCGATGACGTCCAGCGATCCCTCGCGATAGAAGGCGGTCGTCAAGTCGTCTTCGGCAATCTCGCGTTCCCCGACGCCATCGTTCTCGATCGCCGGCACGTAGCGCAGCTCGAACGCCGCGTTTACGGCCACCTGGAAGTCGTCCAGGCATCGTCCGCATTCGAGCTGGAGCGTCGCCGTGACCCGGCCCGTGACGCGGAAGGCCTCGCCCCCGGCCTTCTCGACGTCCATCGAGACGTCGACCGGCCCGGCGACCCTGTAATCGTCGTCGGGCGGATCAAACGCCGCAGGCTCGAATTGCGGGTCGAAGTGCTCGCGCTGCCCGCGCAGCCTGTTCAGGTCGAGAAGCATGCCTCAAGGACGGCCACCACGGCCGTGCAGGAACCCGTCATTATACCTTGAGAATCGGCTCTTCGGGCTACCGGCGCATCGGCCCATCGTGCCCCCGCCGGCGACTACTCGTGCCGAATCGAGACCCAGGGCTTGGGTACGAACAGCTGCTCGAAGAGATTCACGGCGAAGCGGTCGGTCATCCCGGCGAGGAAGTCGCGCGTGGCGGCGTCGAGCCCTTCTGATTCGATCGTGCGCGGGTCGAGGAAGGCGGCGGGCTGCTCACGGATTTTTTCCCAGAGGCCGCCCAGGATGCCGCCGGCCTTCTTGAACTCGGCGGTCGCCACCTCATTCTCATAAACCGCTTCGAACAGGAAGCTGCGGAGGCCGACGGTGGCATCCAGAATCGGTCCGCTCATCCGGATCTCGGTCATGCCACCGTCGAGGGTCTGGTGCACCACGTCAGTGACCATCCGACCGATCCGTTCGGACGACGTCTTGCCGAGGACCGTCACGCGCTCCTTCGGCAGGTCTTCGTCCTTCAACAAACCCGCTCGCACGGCATCATCGATGTCGTGATTGACATAGGCGATGATGTCGGCAACGCGTGCGATCTGCCCCTCGATCGTGCTGGCGCGGTGCTCCTTGTCGGCGCCGACCGGCATGCCGCTCTTTCCCTTGGAGTGGCGCGCGATACCGTCGCGCACCTCCCACGTGAGGTTCAACCCGGCGCCGTCCTTCTCGAGGACGTCCACGATTCGAAGGCTCTGCTCGTAATGATTGAAGCCGCCCGGGATGAGGTCGTTGAGAACGCGCTCGCCCGAGTGCCCGAACGGTGTGTGGCCGAGGTCGTGCCCGAGGGCAATGGCTTCGGTGAGCTCCTCGTTGAGCCGCAGCACCTTCGCGATGCTGCGGGCGATCTGCGACACCTCCAGCGTATGCGTCAGGCGCGTGCGGTAATGATCGCCGGTTGGCGCGAAGAAGACCTGCGTCTTGTGCTTCAGCCGGCGAAAGGCCTTGCAGTGAATGATGCGGTCGCGGTCACGCTGGAACGCGGGCCGGATCAGGTCCTCGCTCTCCGGACGGAGGCGTCCTTGCGTGTCGCCGCTCTTCGCGGCCTGCGGCGCGAGGATCTCGCGCTCGCGCTGTTCCAGTTGTTCCCGTATCGTCATATTCGCAAGCGCCGTGTTGCAGCCCTCGAGGGCTAAACGCCCTCCGACGGGCAGCCCTAAAGGGCTGGACTACGCACAATTTCCGCAAGAAAGCTCGCCCCATTCGGTAGCGGGCCTACACCCAGGATTTCCGCGATCGTCTGGCCCAGATCCGCGAACGTCTCACGCATCCCTATGTCGACATGGCGCCCGATGGAACCACCAGTGATCATCACCGGCACGTACTCACGCGAGTGATCGGTGCTTGGCGTGGTGGGATCATTGCCATGGTCGGCGGTCACGAATAACACGTCGCCCGCACGCAACCGCGGCAGGAGCGCTGCCAGCCGCGCGTCGAAGCGCTCCAGGTTCGCCGCATAACCCGCGACATCGTTTCTGTGGCCGTAGTGGGTATCGAAATCCACGAGGTTGGCGACGATCAATCCCGACGAGGTAGTGTCCATGGCCTGCTCGATCGCGTCCACACCCTGATCGTCATTGGCCGTATGAATCGGGTCGGTAACGCCGCGTCCGGCGAATAAATCGTCGATCTTTCCGATGGCCACGACAGGCTGACCGGACTCCTTGACCAGATCCAGCAGCGTTGGAGCGAACGGCGTCAGTGAGAAGTCGCGGCGGTTCGCCGTCCTTCGCCATGCGCCCGACGCACCCACGAACGGCCGCGCAATGACGCGCCCGATGCCCGCCCCCTTTCCCGCAATGTCGTAGGCAATGGCGCACCAGTCGTAGAGCGTCTCAATGGGGACGACTTCTTCGTGCGCCGCGATCTGAAACACGCTGTCGGCGGACGTGTAGACGATGGGCTTCCCGGTGCGGACGTGTTCGTCACCGAGCTCGTCGATGATCGCGGTGCCGGAGGCCACCTTGTTGGCGAGCGAGCCGCGCCCGATGCGACGCTCGAACTCCTCGACCATCTCCTGGGGAAATCCCTGGGGGAACGTCGGGAACGGACGATCGAGCACGAGCCCCGCGATCTCCCAATGGCCGGTCACCGAGTCCTTGCCTGGAGACCGCTCGGCCATCCGTCCGAACGCTCCCGCAGCGTCGCTGCCAGGGGGACCGAGGTCGACGACGCGATCGAGGCCGAGACCTCGCAGCGTCGGAAGCTTGAGTGGAATCTGTCTGTGGATGTTGCCGAGCGTATTACTGCCTTCGTCGCCGTACACGTCAGCGTCGGGCAGTTCGCCGATGCCGGCGCTGTCCATGACGATGAGGATGACGCGATCGAGAAGAGTGGCGCTCAACGGACTGAGTCTGCCTCGCCGTCGCGCGCAGCGCGAAGGCGGGCCGTGATACTGCGAGCGACCGCCTCCCGCGTCTCATCGCGCTCGCCTGCGGCGTGAATCCACTGTAGGTTAGGTTCTTTCCTGAACCAAATCAACTGACGCCGCGAGTACTTGCGGTTCTCGCGGACGATCAGTTCGCGCGTCGAGGCCTCGTCCCGCACGCCGTTGAGATGCTCGACCGCCTGCCGGTAGACGAGACCGGTGAAGGGATGCGCGGTGGGCGGAACACCGGCAGCCAGCAGGCTGCGGATCTCGTCCAGCAGCCCCTGGCGGAATTGCGCGTCCACTCGTCGCGCGACCCGTTCGGCTGTGTCTTCGGCAGGAATCTGCAGTCCAAACACGGCGACGTCGTACTCGGGGAGCGGCGCCTGGGTGTCGGCGAAATGATCGGTCAGCGGGCGCCCCGTGAGGTAGTACACCTCCAGCGCGCGCACGAGTCGCTTCAGATCCCGCGATTGAATCCGTTGCGCGGAAGGGGGATCTATGCGCGACAGGAGCCCATGCAGACGCTCGGTCCCACGCTGCGACGCGATCCGCTCGAGGCGCGCGCGTAGAGGGGTGTCACGGCCAGGTCCGGGAAAGAACCCGCGCGTGAGGGCGCGATAGTAGAGACCGGTGCCTCCCACGAGAATCGGAAGCCGCCCGCGCGACGTTACCTCGCGTACGACGGCGGCGGCCTCACGGGCATATCGCGCAGCGGAGTACTCCTCGGTCGGATCCGCCACGTCCACCATCAGGTGCGGGACGCCGTGCTGCTCGGCATCTGGCACCTTGTCGGTGCCGATGTCGAAACCGCGATAGACCGCCGTCGAGTCGCAACTGACAATCTCGCCGTCGAAGCGCTTTGCCAGCGCGATGCCGAGTGAGCTTTTTCCCGTCGCCGTAGGACCGACGATGGCGACCAGCAGCGGAGGAGCTGAATCCTGTCGAAGTGAAGTGTGCCCGTTGCTCACAGCGCGCGAACGAGGGCGAGGCCCGCGAGCGCCGCAAGAAGGATCAGCAGCCCTGCCTGTTGCGCGCGGTTCGGCGGCGCCGGCGCCTTCATCGCGGGGGCGTTTCGTTGAAGTAGAAGGTGACGGTGAAGAAGGCCCTGCTGTCCGGATATTCCGGGGGCAGCGCGACCGTGGGGTTCGACGCCGCAAGCGCGTTGTGCGCGGAGTTCGTGAAGGCGTCCACAGACGAGGGCTTGAGCACCTGCAGGTCGGTAATGCGTCCGTCCTTGTGGACGTAGAACGTCACCACCACATGCCCCTTCATCGTCATTGCCGCATACGGAATGAACCAGTTGCGGCGGATCTGCGCGATAAAGCGTCGAAGCCACGGGCCGAATTCAACCCCCTTCGAGTCGAACTGGATCGACGGGAAGTTCTCGTCCGGCGCGCCACCCTGCGGATTGTGGAACGTCTCC
>JACDCA010000216.1 GCA_013694635.1 Acidobacteriota bacterium
TCTCCCGCTCGAGGCGCAGCCGGTAGCCGCCGGACGCCGGTGCCCCCTCGACCAGCCGCGTCCCGCGCAGCAGGATCATCCCCGCGCGCTCGCCGTCGCGCAGCAGGGCGGTCACGAGCGCGTGCGCATTCACGCGGCCCGAGTTCGGCGACCACAGCGCAGTTTTCGCGTCCACGTGCGGCTCACGGCGCCGGATGAACGCACGGCCGACGAGATCCAGGCCGCGCCCGCCGTTGGCGGTACCGAGGGCGTGCAGGCGTTCGAGTTCTGGTTGCTCCGTATCGTCCACGCCGGCGACGAGCTTGCCGCATCGGTCGTGGGGCACGCGATGCGCGGCGCAGAACGCGTAGAGCCGCTCGGCTCCCTCCACGCAGAGCTGCGCCTTGAGCGACCCTTCCGGGTAGTAGAGCCCGGCGTGAATCACGCCGCTGTTGTGAGAGCTGGTTTCCATACCGGGCCGCGGATGACGTTCGATGACCACTACCGAGCGGCCGCGCGCCGCGATCGCTGCGGCGGACGCCAGGCCGACGACCCCCCCGCCAATGACGACAGCCTGGACGTCGTGGTTGGTCATCTGATGCCCACCGCGATGGATACCTCCGGAGGGAGGTCAGGGTGGTCGCTCATGCTGCTTGAAGGCTATACTGAGGGCCCCACGCATGGCTAAACGCGCACTTATCACCGGCATTACCGGGCAGGACGGCTCTTATCTCGCTGAACTGCTGCTCGACAAAGGCTACGAGGTTTTCGGTGTCGTCCGCCGTGCCAGCGCGCCGAACCTCTGGCGCATCGAACACCTCCTGGACCGCATCACCCTGCGCCCGGCGGACCTGCTGGACCAGCTCTCGCTCATTCGCGTGCTCGCGGACGTCCGTCCCAGCGAGGTCTATAACCTGGCCGCGATGTCGTTCGTGCCAGCCTCCTGGGACCAGCCGATGCTCACGGGTGAATTCAACGCGCAGGGCGTGACCCGTATGCTCGAAGCAGTCCGCCACGTCGACCCGACCATGCGGATCTATCAGGCGTCGTCGTCGGAAATGTACGGGAAGGTACGCGAGGTGCCGCAGACGGAGCTGACGCCGTTCTATCCAAGAAGCCCATACGGCGTCTCCAAGGTGTTCGCGCACTACATCACCGTGAACTACCGCGAGAGCTACAATATTTTCGCCGTCTCGGGCATTCTCTTCAACCATGAATCCCCCCGCCGCGGTCTCGAGTTCGTCACGCGCAAGGTCACCGACGGGGTCGCTCGCATCAAGCTGGGGCTTGCCGACACGCTGAAGCTCGGCAACCTCGACGCCAAGCGCGACTGGGGCTTCTCGGGAGATTACGTCTACGCGATGTGGCTAATGCTGCAGCAGGATCGGCCCGACGACTACGTGATCGCGACGGGCGCCAGCCACTCGGTCGGCCAGCTGGTGGAAGTCGCGTTTGGCCACGCCGGTCTCGACTGGAAGAAATACGTCGGCATCGATCCCGCCTTCCTGCGTCCCGCGGAAGTCGATCTCCTCATCGGCGATGCGAGCAGGGCGCGCGCGGAGCTCGGCTGGGTCCCGAAGGTCGGCTTCGAAGGGCTGATCACGATGATGGTGGACGCTGACCTCGAGCGACACTCGCGCGTCGTTCCCCCGTCAACGACATCCGCGGGCGGGCCTGCCAGCTACAAGCGATGAACTCTGACAGGAGCAGTCCCAGTCGATAGTGCAGCGCTGATGCCGCAACGACACAGTCGTCGACTTGCTGCGTTGTCCACGCTGTTCGGTACCGGAGCGAGCGTTGCGATAACGATCGCTCAGGCCTTCCTCCTCATCCCGCTCTGCCTCACATACCTCGGGGCCCAACTGTACGGCGCATGGCTCTGGCTCGTTTCACGCCTCACGCGTACACGAAGACTCGTCTCGGTCAACGACGTCGTGGTGCCTGGCGGTGCGGCGCCGCGGACGTTCTTGGCCGAGCGCCTCAGAGAGATTGCGGACAGACCCATCGACGAACATCGCGAGCTCGGCGTGAGGGCGCGCGAATTCATGCTCGCGCGCAAGACCTGGGAAAAGCAGGGAGAGAGACTCGCCCACTACATCCGAACCGAGATCTTCCGGGAGCCGCTTCCGGGAACCTCACGGGAGCACAAGTGAAAAACCGCTACGTTCTGCTCGCTGACCTTATTGTGTTCGTCGTCGCGGTCTTCGGCGCGTTCGGGCTTCGATTCGACTGGTTCTTCGCCACGAACCGTCCCGAGTTCGTCCCGTACGTCATCGCCGCGGCGCTGATCAAGCCGGTCGTGTTTTACCTGTTCGGGATGTACGGGCGGTTCTGGAGGTACGCCACGGTGGACGACGTGGTGGCACTGATGATCGCCAACTTGGCCGCGTCCGTCGCAATGGCCGTGTTCGTGTCGCTGGGCATCTTCGTCTTCGGATTTATCTCCGAGTTTTCACGCTCGGTCCTGTTCGTCGATTGGGTTCTCGCCGCCGGCGGCGTTGCCGCCGTCCGGCTCTCGATCCGGGTGATCGGTGAGTCTTCTCAGACGGGGCGCAGGGCCCCCGGGCAGGGCAAGCGCGTGCTGATCGCCGGGGCGGGTGCCGCGGGCGCGATGGTCGTTCGCGAGATGCAGCGCAATCCAGGGCTCGGCATGGAACCGGTCGGCTTTCTCGATGACGACACGGTCAAGATCGGCAAGCGGATCTACGGCGTCCCGGTGCTCGGGGCCTTGCCACAGCTCCACGAGACCGTGAAGGCGCGGCGCATCGACGAGGTGATCATCGCGATGCCTCGCGCCTCTGGCGCAGTTGTTCGAGTCGTCGCGGCAGCCTGCCGCGAGACAGGCGTCGTCTCGCACACGATGCCCGGCGTGTTCGAGCTCCTCGACGGCAACGTCAGCGTCAGCCGTCTCCGACAAGTGGATATCACCGACCTGCTGCGTCGAGATCCCGTCGTCAGCAGTCCCGACGTGAGCAGCTTCGTCGAAGGCCGGAGAGTGCTGGTGACGGGGGCGGGAGGATCGATCGGCTTTGAGCTCTGCCGGCAGATCGCCCATGGTCGCCCGCAATGCCTCGTGCTCCTCGGACACGGCGAAAACAGCATTTTCGAAGCCCACATCAGCCTCAAGGAATCGTTCCCCACCATCAAGATAGAAACGGTGATCGCCGACATTCGCAACCGCGACCGTATCTTCCGGGTTTTCGACCGGGTCCAGCCGGAGATCGTCTTTCATGCGGCCGCGCACAAGCACGTGCCGCTCATGGAAGAGAACGCGGAGGAAGCGATCACGAACAACGTCATCGGTACGCAGAACATCATCGAGGCGTGCCGCGCGACAGGTGTCGGACGGTTTGTACTGATCTCCACCGACAAGGCGGTGAACCCGACGAGCCTGATGGGTGCATCGAAACGCGTCGCCGAGCGGCTCGTGCGCGCGGCCGCGAAGGCCACCGGCAAACCATTCGTCATCGTGCGCTTCGGCAACGTCCTCGGTAGTCGAGGCAGTGTCGTCCCGCTTTTCAAGAAGCAGATCGAGACCGGCGGGCCCGTGTATGTCACGCATCCCGACATGAAGCGGTTTTTCATGACCATCCCCGAGGCCGTGCACCTCGTTCTGCAGGCCGGCGGAATGGGCCGTGGGGGAGAGCTGTTCGTGCTGAAGATGGGAGAGCCTCTGCGGATCGTGGAACTTGCCGAGGATCTGATCAGGCTTTCCGGACTCTCTACGGAAGACGTACCGATCGTCTACACCGGGCTGCGCGCCGGAGAAAAGCTCGAGGAATCGTTGTGGGAGGAGTCGGCCGCAGTCGCGCCCACGTCCCATCCCGAAGTGCTGCAGGTGACCGAAGAACCCGCCATGGATTTCGAGCAATGCGCCGTGCTGGTCGAAGCCATGCAGGAGGCGGCGCAGCGTGGCGATCGTCAGACGATAGACGCGGCCCTTACGCGGTTCATTCCGACGTTCGCGCAGCCCGCCGCCGACCGGACTCTGTCGGTCCATTGATGTTCATGTCAACGGCAGCCGCTCGAGCCGCCAGACCGCCAGCGTCTTGTCCGCGAAGTCGCCGTCATACTCCGTGGATCCCTCGATCAGCGCCTCGACCGGCGTCGGAAAGTTGAACGGCGCTGCACAGAGATTGATGGGCCGCCAGCTGCCGGTGACGATGTCCCAATTGCGCGTCCTCGATGGATAGGTGGTTGCGAGCATCCAGCTGGCGCCGCTGGCGCGGAAGTTCCGCACCGCCGTCCAGACATGTTCGTTAGACAGATGGCTCAGGCAATCGCGGCTCAGAATCGCGTCCGCCCGGGGCAGAGGATCCGTCAGAATATTGCGACACAGGAATTGGCGTGCAGGGGAACCGAACGTCAGCTGGCATCGTGCAATGACGCTCGCCACCACGTCGACACCTGTGTACGTGATTCCGTTCAGCTCGAGATGCTGCATCCAGTGAAAATCGCCGCAGGGCGCATCGAGCAGCGTCCGCACCCCGAGCCTGGAGAGAATCGCGGGCAACTCGCGACGAAGGGTCTCCGTCTGCTTCAGGTTCGAGCCGGTACCCGAGGCGGAGTCCGGATCACGCCAGCAGTTCTCGGCGATGATGCGATCGTACCTGCACATCCCCGTCGCTGGTGCGCAGACGGTGAAGGCGGCTCCGCGTGGCCTTGTAGATCTCTGCAGCCGCCGGAACAGTGCGTGTCAGGATCAGGCGGAGGCGTGGCACGCCGTCATCGTACGCAGTCGCGCCGACCGCAGCAAGTCACCCGGGTTCCGCATCCCGCGTGCATTCAGGGTTCAGCGTTCAGAGTTCAGCGTTCATAGTTCATAGTTCGTGAAAGTTCTCCACCTCATTCCTGCCTTGGGGCCCCATTCGGGCGGGGTCGGGACCGGTCCCCTGGCCGCTGCTCGTGCGCAGCGGGAGGCCGGAATCGACGCCTCGGTGTGGTGCGCGGACACGCGTGCAGTCGCGAGCCGATCCGCGCAGGACGTAGAGGTGATGACGTTTCCGGTCTTCGGTCCGCGACGGTTCGCGTTCAGCTGCGCGGCTGAGCGCTGCGGCCGGTCGGTGGCGGCCGACATTGTCCACCAGCACGGGCTCTGGACTGCGCAGGGGCGAATCACGGCGGTCCTTCGTGACCGTGGCCTCCCGACGGTGGTTGCGCCGCACGGCATGCTCGCACGGGTCGCACTCGACCGTGCCCCGTGGAAGAAGCGAGCGGCCCTCGCGTGGTTCGAGCGACGCAATCTGGAGCTGGCGTCCTGTCTCCATGCGACGGCGGCCGACGAGCAGCTCGCGTTCAGGGAGGGGTCGTGCTCCGTGAAGGCTATACTGAGGGCACGATGCAGATGCAGAATAAAGGGTAACGGATGCGAAGTGTCCTCCTGACCGGAGGCGCCGGCTTCATCGGGAGCAACCTGGTCCGACTGCTGCTGCGTGAGCGCGTCGAAAACGTCGTGGTGCTCGATAACTTGACGTCCGGGTACCGGCGGAATCTGGACGGTCTTCCTGTCCGGGTCGTCGAAGGCGACGTCAGGAACCGGGACGCCGTTGAGGAAGCGATCCGCGGGTGCGACACAGTCTTTCATCTCGCCGCGTCGGTCGGCAATGCGCGGTCAATCGCGAATCCCATCGAAGATGCACTGGTCAACGTGCTCGGCACGCTGACGGTGCTCGAAGCCGCTCGAGATCACGGTGTCAAGAAACTGGTTTACTCGTCTTCCGCCGGCATCTTCGGCGAATTGAAGCAATTGCCGATTGACGAGGGCCATCCGGTTGAGCCCGATACGCCCTATGGGTGCAGCAAGCTGGCAGGCGAGAAGCTGTGTCTCAGCTACGCGAAGCTCTACCCGATATCGTGCGTTTGCCTTCGGTATTTCAACGTCTACGGTCCGATGCAGCGATACGACGCGTATGGCAACGTCATACCGATCTTTGCCCATCTGCTGCTGCACGGCCGGCCGCTTACGGTGTTTGGGGACGGCGAGCAAACGCGAGATTTCGTCAACGTTCACGACGTCGCGCGTGCGAATTTCCTGGCGGCGCGTGCCAGTGACGTCAGTGGCGCCTTCAACATAGGTAGCGCCACACGCGTCAGCATCAACGAGCTGATTCGACTGATGGAGCACGCGTCCGGCGTTCGTCCCGAGGTGCGTTACGCGAGCCCGCGGGAGGGAGACGTCCGCGACAGTCTCGCGGACATCTCCGCGGCTCGCGCGAAGCTGAACTTCGAGCCCAACACCCGTCTGTCGACCGGGCTGACCGAGTACATGGATTGGTTCCGAGCGGAGTTGGAATTGAATGATGCGTTGACTCAGCGAAACGGAAGCTGATCGAACCATTCCCGCCCGAGTACTCCAGACGATAGCGATCAGGTCGGTCGTGCCATCACCCTCATGGTCCTTCCTTGTCTGCAATGCACTGAAAAATGGAGACGCGAGACGAGGCATACTGGACCGTCGAAATAAGGCTCAAGGACACTTAAGCATTTCGAATGTCGGCTTTTTTCACATTGAGACTTCGGGAGTCTCCGAGGTGAGGCATTCACAATGATCGGCGTCGCTTCCGTGACCATGCTCGTCGCCATGGTCCTCGTTCGCATGGCGGCGCTGCTGGCATTAATGAAGTTCCTGGCGGTGCGATTCGGCACCGAGGGGTTCGGGCAACTCAGCCAGATCCTGGCCGTGGGCGCCCTCTTCTCGGTGCTCGCAGGCGGCGGGTTGACGAACGGTATCGTCCGCAAC
>JACDCA010000217.1 GCA_013694635.1 Acidobacteriota bacterium
AGGACGTCGAGCACTATGCGCACATGTTCCAGTTCAGTCTTGTCGGTTTCCTGGTCTCCGGTCTCTTCCTCGGTCGCGCGTACTTCGACTATTTCTTCGCCATTGTCGCCTGCATTATTATTCTGGATCGGTGCGTCAGAGAGCGGTTGGCAGATACCGGTGAACCGGCGCTCGCCTCGGTTCCCGTCCCGAGACCGGGGTACGCCCGATCACCCCGAGAGTTCAGTCTGCCCGGGCAGGGGTTCTCGTGAGGCCTTCAACGCTGCGACCGATTCGGGTCCTCCATGTCTTCCACCACATTTTCCATTATCCATGTGGATATCGCACCCGCAGCGAGAACATCGTGCGTCACCAACGCGACCACGGCATCGAGTCGGTCGTCCTCACATCCTGCGACCACGAGGGGGCGCGCCATCTTCCACATCCGGCGGGGATGACGGTCACGGCTGCTCCTCCGTACCGGGGGTCGCGGCGGCCGGGAATTCGTGAATGGCGCCTGATGAGTCAATTGCAGCCGCATATCGAACGGGCGATTGACGATGTCAAGCCCGACGTCGTGCATGCACATTCGCCTGTGCTCGTGGCCTGGCCCGCGCTGTCGGCGGCGAGAAGCCGGCATTGCCCATTCGTCTACGAGGTGCGAGACCTCTGGGAGAACGCCGCGGTGGATCTCGGGAAACTGTCGGCGAACTCACTTCGAGGGCGATTGGCGCGCGCGGTCGACAGTCATGTGCTGCAACGCGCTGACGCCGTAACCGTTATCTGTGACTCCATGCGCAAGGAGATAGCCGCGCGTCTTGGAACCACTGAGCGTCTGTTCGTGGCCAACAACGGTGTCGATCTCGCAGCGCTGCGACCGGAGGCCGCTCAGGCCAGCCGGCAGCGATGGAGCCTGCCGGCCAACGGCGCCGTACTCGGGTACATCGGCACGCTCCAACCCTACGAAGGCCTCGAGTTGCTGATCGACGCGCTCCCCGAGCTCCTGCGGCGGCTTGATGGCGTTCACCTTCTCATCACCGGTGACGGCAACGACGAAGCGGCGCTGCATGCGCGGGTCACCGCCCGGGGCGTGGACCGCCATGTGACCTTCACCGGCCGGATCGCCCATGAGGACGTCAGCCACGCCTACGCCGCGTGTGATGTGATGGTCTACCCGCGGCGGCTGACCGAGACGACGCGGTTGACGACGCCGTTGAAGCCGCTCGAAGCAATGGCTCTGGGCAAGGCGGTGCTCGCCAGTGATCTTCCGCCGATGCGGGAGTTGATCGCCCACGGAGTCACTGGCGTGCTTTTCGGGGCCGGGGCACGGGACGATCTCATCGCGAAGACTGTCGAGCTCGTGGGAGACGCCGGCTTGCGCCTGCGCCTTGGCGCCGCCGCTCGGGAGTGGGTGACGCGTGAGCGTCAGTGGCCTGCTGTCGTTGCCCCATACCGCGAGGCTTACACCACGGCAATGAGTCGGGGGGCACGGTGACGCCAACCCTCCCGAAGGACGCCAGCCAGGGCCTGAGCGTGACCTGCGTCGTCGGGGCCCGTCCGAATTTCGTCAAGGCTGCATCGATTGTTCATGCCGCACGGGCCGTGCCGGAGATCACCCTGCGGCTCGTGCACACGGGGCAACATTACGACGAGCGCATGTCGTCACTCTTCTTCCAAGAGCTGGGGCTTCCCGAACCGGACGCCTACCTCGGTGTCGGATCCGCCAGCCATGCGGTGCAGACCGCCCGCGTGCTCGAGGCGTTCGATGCGGACCTCGACCATCACCCCGCTGACTGCGTGGTCGTCGTCGGTGATGTGAATTCGACGCTGGCCTGCGCGCTGGTGGCGGTGAAACGTGGTGTGCGCGTGGCACACGTGGAAGCCGGGCTGCGCAGCCGCGATCGCTCCATGCCGGAGGAGATCAACCGGATTCTGACCGATCAGATCTCCGACAATTTGTTCACGACCGAAAGGTCCGCAAGAGACAATCTCCGGGAGGAAGGTATCCCCGATAACCGGATTCACTTCGTCGGCAATGTGATGATCGATACGTTGTTGCGACAGCGCGAAGTGGCCCGCCAAGGTGACGTGCTGCAACGACTGGGACTTGCGTCACGCGCTTATGCCGTGTGTACGCTCCACCGCCCGAGCAATACCGACACCCTGGACGGAGCGAAAAACAGCATCGCCGCGCTCGAGACGGTGAACGCGCGGTTGCCCGTCATATTTCCCATCCATCCGCGCACCCGTGCCAGGCTCGAGAGCTTCGGACTGCTGGAGCGCCTCGCGCAGTTGCCTGGGCTTCAGCTGACCGAACCATTGGGCTATCTCGATTTTCTGGCGGTCATGGACCAGGCCCGGCTGGTCTTTACGGACTCGGGCGGTATCCAGGAGGAAACGACCGTGCTCGGCGTTCCCTGTCTCACGTTCCGCGACACGACAGAGCGTCCGATTACGGTCGCCGAAGGCACCAATCACCTGGTCGGTCTGGATCCGAAGAGAATAGCTGCGACCACCGACGCCATTCTCAGCGGGTCCGTGGCGAAGGGACGAGTCCCGGAGCGGTGGGATGGTCGCGCGGCGGAACGTATCCTCGAGATCCTGACGCGGCCGTCAGAGTCCAAGCCAGCGGGCGATGATATTTCGCTGCATTTCGGAAGTGCCTGAGTAAATCGTGCCGCCGATTTTTTTTATTTTTTCGGGGTCCACCTAGATCTACACCATGTAACCGTTCCCGCCGTGGACTTGCACGGCGTCGAGCGCGGCTTTGACCAGCGATTCGCTGATGAACAGTTTTACGATCGACGCATCGAGCGACGCGTTCCGCTGGTGCGTGAGCCGCCACGCCGATCGGTACAGGAGCACGCGCGACGCCTCGAGCTGGACTTTCATGTCCGCGAGCTTGTGGGCGACCGCCTGGAACTTCCCGATCGCCTGGCCGAATTGCGTTCGCGTACGGGCATATTTCACCGACGTTTCGAGCAGCCGCTCCATGGTGCCGACGTGACCGGCGACCAGCAGAATTCGTTCCCAGTCCATCGCGGTCGCGAAGACGCCGGCGCCGGCGCCCACGCCGCCGAGCACCGCGCTTGGCGGAACCCGGACATCATCCAGCACGAGCTCGCTGACCGCGGACGTCCGCAGACCCATCTTTTCGTATTTCTGTCCGGAGGCGAAACCGGCCGTATCGCGGTCGATGATGAACCCGGTGACGCCCCCGTGGTACCCCTTCGCCGGGTCGGTGACTGCGAAGACGACGCACACGTCCCCGACTGGTCCGTTGGATATAAAGGTCTTGGTGCCGTTGAGAACCCAGTCATCGCCGTCACGGCGCGCCGTCGTCTTCATCGCGAATGAATCCGAACCGGATCCGGGTTCGGTGATCGCGTGCATGCCGACCAGCGAACCATCCACCAGGCCTGGCAGGTAGCGTTGCTTCTGCTCATCGTCCCCGTGCGTCATGATCGGCAGGACGCAGGCCAGGAGATGTGCGGAGAGCGAGAATACGAGCCCACCATCGCGGCAGCCATACCCGAGGGCTTCGAGCGCGATCGCACACGTCAATGCGTCGGATTCGCTGCCGCCATACGCTTCCGGGACCGGCAGCCCCATCAGGCCCAGGGAGGCGCACTTTCGCCACAAGTCGCGTGAAAACACCTGAGCGCGATCGCGCTCGATGACGTCATCGTTGAGCTCGCGTTTCGCGAAGTTCGCGATGTTGTCGCGAAGAAGTTTCTGTTCGTCGCTGTAGGCGAAGTCCACGGGGGTTGCGCTCCCTTATCCTAGGGAAGATCCTTCAGGCGCTGATAGTCTATCTTGTCGGTCGAGGTCTTCGGCAGGGCGTCGAGCCACGAAAACTGGTCGGGCAGCATGTACAGCGGCAGGTTCTCGGAGCAGAACCGCTTCAACTCGATGAGCGAGGGTCGTTTCGTCTCTTTGGAGGACAGGAAGGCGCGGATACGAACGCCGGCGTCGACATCAGGGAGCGCGACGACGGCAACTTCCTTGATCGATGGATGGCGATAGAGGCTCGCTTCGATCTCACCGAGCTCGACCCGATAGCCGCGGCGCTTCACCATGCGATCGCGGCGACCGCGGTACAGGAAATCTCCCTCGTCGTCCTTCGCGACAATGTCGCCCGTGCGGTACCACCGCTGCTCCGGCTCCGCGAGAAACCCCTGGGCCGTCTGCTCGGGCAGCCCCCAGTAGCCCTGCATGACGCCGCGACCGGCAATGCACAGCTCCCCTTCCTCCCCCGCCGGCGCCGGCTGCCCTGATTCGTCGACCACGCGCCCAGCCAGGTGGGAGCAGACCTTTCCGATCGGATACGGCACATTCCGCTCATCTGGAACCGGAAGCATCACTTCGTAGAAGGTGCAGACGTTGGTTTCGGTTGGCCCGTACAGATTGAAGTAGCGGGGGTGGGGAACCTGCCGCGTGAGCGTGCGCAGATGTTTGACCGCAAACACCTCACCGGCGAACAGCATGAGACGCAGGGCTTGCAGGTTGCGGGTTTCGAGGGAGCCGTGCTGCGCAAGCAGCGCGAGAATCGATGGTGCTGAATACCAGCAGCTGATGCGCTGGTCGGCGATTAGCCTGGCGAGACCCTGCGGATCCTTGCCGGCGTCTTCGCCAATGAGAACGATCGCCGCACCATGCCGGAGCGGCACGTGAAGGTCCAGGATCGACAGATCGAAGTGGAACGGTGCGTGGGACGAGAATCGGTCCTCCGGCTGAGGCGCGAAGACTTCAGAACACCAGTCCACGAAGCTGACGGCGTTCTCGTGCGACAGCATGACGCCCTTCGGTTTGCCTGTCGAACCGGAGGTGTAAAGAATGTAGGCGAGTGCATCTGCAGCCGGGTACACGGTCTCGCCGCGCGGTGCGCTCGCTTGAGCGTCCGCGGCCTCCAACGCCCGCACAAGCCCGTTACCGCCGCCGACCCGGTCCAGAGTAATCATCTTCGCAAGCGAGCCG
>JACDCA010000224.1 GCA_013694635.1 Acidobacteriota bacterium
GGGGATCGCACCCGGCCCCAGCGTCGACAGCGCGCAGGCGATCAGGAAGAACATCGGCGGCAGCAGCCTCGCCCGTGCGCCGGCGAGACCCGTCAGGCGGGCGGCGAGTTGCGCGATCGTCCCATTCGCCTCCGCCAGGGAGAACAGCAGCGTGACGCCTGCCAGCGTCACGAAGAGCGACGTGGGGAAGCCGGCCACGATCGCCTCGGCGGGCTTCCCGTCATACACGCCGACGCTCCACGCCAGGGCGATGGCAATCAGGCCGACGTTGACGCGAGACGCGAGGCTGATCCCGATCGCCGCCAGCAACGCCAGCAGCGAGACGACGGCAGGGGTCACTGGCGTGCGCGTTTCGCGCGCGGCTTCTGTGGTGCTGGTCTCTTTCCTCTGTGGACCGTGTTTCTGCGGTGGCCGATGACGCGCGGCTCGAGCAGGGTATCGACCGCTGCCTGCATCATCGACTCGGCGGTGCCCTCGCGCAGGACGGCCCATGCGACCATGGCGCCGCCGATGATCGCGTGCAGGGCCAGCGCCAGGTCCTTCGTGTTACAGCGGCCAAGGCGTCGGGCGCGGACGGCGTCGTCCAGGATCCTCTGCAGCTCCACGACGGTGGCGCGGGCGGCGAGGAGCGCCGGCCGATGAAAGTCCGGATCCGTCAGGTCCATCTGCAGAAAGGCGAGGGCATTCGACACCGCGTCGGGTGACGGCGCCATCTGTGCGTAGCAGCGCACCGTCTCGCGCAGGGCATCGAGCGGATCGCTGTGCCCGGTGCGAATCGCGTCGAACTGCTCGCGCATCCCTTCCGATCCGAGCGACGCGAACGCCAGGAGCAGCCCGCGCTTCGAGCCGAAGCGCTGCACGAGCGTCGCGGCGGAAACGCCCGCTTCGCGTGCGACGTCGGCGAGCGTCAGGTTCGGCCCGAGGCGGCCGACGACGCGGTGGGTGGCGGCGAGGAGGTCGTCGTCGGAGAGCGTCCGGGGGCGTGACACGGCCTTGATTGTAAACGACGATTCACTTATGGGTTGACTTACTGAACGTTCATTTACTAATATCCGCGACGTCGGTAGCAGCTGTGTCCAGCCCTCCAGGGCTGTCGCAGCCTGAAAGGAACGCATGGCAAAGAAACGGACCCGCAGAGAACCGGTGGAGAAGACCCACGTCATCTACTCCGTCGGGGCCAGCCTCGACGGCTTCATTGCCGACATCAACGGAGGCGTGGACTGGCTCCACGAGGCGATGGTGAAAGGCGAGGGATACGGTCTGCAGGAATTCAACGCCTCCATCGACGCCGTCCTCATGGGGAGCAGAACGTACGAAAAGTCGCTTGCGATGGGTGGCGGCTTCGGATCTTCGATACCGTGCTGGGTGTTTTCAACGCGCCCGCTTGCCGCGAAGGGTGTAACGGTCACCGCCGCCGATCCGGCGTCGGTAGTGGCAACTCTTCCGGCACAAGGCATTCGCCGCGCCTGGCTGATGGGCGGCGGCAAGCTCGCGTCGTCTTTTCTCGCCGCAGGTCTCATCGACGAGATCTCCATCGGCCTCATGCCGGTAGTCCTGGGCACCGGTCTCCCGCTGTTCGACGGCGGGATTGCTCCCACACATCTCGAACTGACACGAAAGGAGGAATTCAAAGGCGGGGCCTTCGGCCTGGTTTATAAGCCGAAGAGTCGTTAGTCGATAGTCGATAGTCGATAGTCAAGCCGGCCAACGCGTGGCAACTATTCCCCGTCTAAGCTGCCATGTCGCGAATTGCCCAGGACTTTCGTCAAGCTCTCCGTGCGACCAGGCGGTCGCCGCTGGTCGGTATCCTTGCCATCATCGCGTTCGCTCTCGGGATCGGCGTGACGACGACGGTGTTCAGCATCTTCTACGGCGTGCTTCTGAAGCCGCTGCCGTTTCCGCGCCCCGACGAGCTCGTTACGGTGTACGACACCCAGCCGTCCTGCGCCTCGCGGTGTACGGCAGTGCGGCAGGCGCGCTCGGCGCCTATCTCCTCGCCGGCACACTGCAGACGATGCTGGACGATGTCGCACCGAAGGATCCACTGGTCTTCGCAGGCACGGCTGTCGCGGTGCTCGTAGCCGCGATGCTGGCCTCGTACTTACCCGCGCCCTCCGCCGGGAAAACGGATCCGATGATCGTGCTCAGAGACAGTTAGCCGGGACGCGGGATGCGCGGTGCGTCGTGCTCGGGGCGGCTGGATATACTCACGGTATGCGCGCAGTGAAGGGCATTCATCACATCACCGCGATCTCGGGCAACGCACAGGAAAATCTCGATTTCTACGCGGGCATCCTCGGAATGCGGCTGGGCAAGAAGAGCGTGAACCAGGACGATCCCGGCACCTATCATCTTTTCTACGCGGACGCCGAAGGACATCCGGGAACGGATCTGACGTTCTTTCCGTGGGAACGGCTGG
>JACDCA010000241.1 GCA_013694635.1 Acidobacteriota bacterium
TTTGCGCTGCCGGGAATCGATCTGGCCAAGTACGAAGTCGAACTGCTCCGCGAGAAAAAGAACAAGCCGGGCGAGTACGACATCGTCTGCACCGAGGGGGACTTCGACCTGACGCAGCAGCCGAACAAGACGGACGTCGTGATCGACTGCGGCAACCCGGCAGCGTGGTGGCTACTCGCGGCGGCCGCGGCGGCGGCCATTACGGCGGGCGTCGTAGCGGCGGACGATACCGTCGCCAGCAAGGCGCGTTAGTCGACACCTGTTTTCGAGACGTCTTTCTCGATGGGCCCGCGCCCGCGCGGGCCCATTCTGTTTTTCCCGCAACCTCTTCCCTCCAGCTGGGCGCAAGCGCATGACGTCGGCTCGACATGTATGCGTCGCGGCTGTCTGGTCAGTGCTCTGCCTGCCTGCACCAGTGCTGGCCCAGGAACTTGCCGACCCATTTGAGACGGCGAGGTTTCGCTGGGGACCCATACGCTTCACTCCGACGCTCGAGATTACCAGCGTCGGCCACGACTCAAACGTGTTCAATGAGTTCGAGGATCCGAAGAGTGATTTCACGGCCGGTGTCGGTCCGGCCGTCAAGCTGTGGATGCGGCCCGCTCGAACACACTTCAGCCTGTCTACAGGGGCTCAGTATCTGTATTTCAGGAAATACGACGATCAGCGTGCCTGGAATGCGGACCACGAGGCGAAATGGGAAGTGCCGCTCGCCCGTCTCCGTCCCTTTGTCGCCGGCACGTTCGTGAACTCCCGCGATCGGCAGGGTTACGAGATAGACGCGAGATCCCGTCGTCGCGACCAGAGCTACACGGTCGGCGCGACATTGCGCGTATCCGGTAAGACACAACTGGTCGGGAGTCATCGGCGGTCTCAACTGCGATACGACGAGCGGGAGTCGTCGTTCGGTGCGGAACTCGCAACCGCGCTGAACCGCCGCGCGGCAGAGTCGACCTTCCAGTTTCGTTACGCGCTGACACCCCTGACGACGTTCGTCACCACGGTCGACGTCGGCAGGGATCGATTCGACGTGGCCCGTGTTCGAGACAGCAACACCCTCACGGTGTTGCCGGGGTTCGAGCTGAAGCCATTCGCGCTGATCTCGGGCACCATATTCGTGGGTTTCCGGCAGTTCGATCCGCGCGACAGTCGCCTGCCCGACTACCGTGGCGTTGTCGCGGCGGTCAAGGCGAAGTACAGCTTCTCGTCGACGCAACTGGAAGCGGCTGTCGATCGAAATGTGGCGTATTCGTTTGAGGAGACACAGCCCTACTATGCGTTGCTTGACTACGGCCTCACCGTGACGCAGCGCGTCACGCAGCGGTGGGACATCGTCGGGGAGGCACGCCTGCAACAGCTCGCCTATCGCAACCTCGCGCCGGGGCCCTCGCTGATCGTGACCACGCCGCAATCCGCCGCAGGCGCGGAAGAGAGACTGGACACGGGTCGCGTCTTCGGCGGCGGTCTCGGTTACCGACTCAACGAGACCACCCGCCTGGGATTGAACGTCTCACATGCGAGGCGCACATCATCCGCAGCGCGGCGAAGCTTCGAAGGCACGCGAGTGTTCGGGTCGATCACCTATGGGACACAGCAATGAAGAGATATTTGTCTAACCTCACCTGGGCTCTGCTTTTCTCTGCGTCCGCGGCTGGTGCGACAGCGGCACAAACCAATTACGTGCTTGGCGCACAGGACGTCATCACCGTGGTCGTTCTCGGGGAGCCTGACCTGTCCCGGAAGTACACGATCGAACAGGACGGGACGTTCACGTTCCCGCTGATCGGGCGCATTACCGGACGGGGGCTGACCCTGCGAACGCTGGAGCAGGAGCTGAGGAAGCGGCTTGCCGGAGAGTACCTCAAGGACCCGCAAGTGTCGGTCTCAGTCGAAGCGTATCGCAGCCAGAAAATACTGATCATGGGCGAGGTCCTGCAGCCGGGCGAGTATCAGCTCACTGGAGACATGACGCTCCTGTCCGCCATCGCGAAGGCAGGATCGGTGCGCTCCACCGCCGGACGTGACGTGATGATCGTTCGTGTCCCTGCAAAGCGCGCCGGGGAGAACGGCAACACGCCATCGGAGTCCGAGATTCTCCGGATTGACCTCAGAGAGCTCCAGGCGGGCAACCTGGCGTTGAACATCCTGCTGCAGGACGGCGACACTATCAATGTGGCCAAGGCGCAGTCCGTCTTCGTCTCTGGTCAAGTCAAGAGTCCTGGAGCGTACGCCGTTGAACCGGGCATGACCGTTCTCCAGATGCTCTCTCTCGCGGGCGGGGTTACTGACCGCGGTTCGACAGGACGCATCCAGATCCTCAGAACCGTCGACGGTAAGCAGAAGGAACTGAAGGCCAAGCTCACTGACAAGGTGGAGCCGGGCGACACAATCGTCGTGAAAGAACGAATCTTCTAGGACGCGTCATGAATACTACAGACCGCATTCGCCCCGCCCCTGTCGTTCGCAACAGTCAAGTTGGCGAAGACAAACATATCTGGGACTACGTGCGTGTCCTGTACAAACGCCGATGGATCGCGATTCCGGCGTTCATCGTTGTGTTTGTGACAATGACCGTGAATACGCTGCGGGAGACGCCTGTCTACCAGGGACGTGCGCAGGTGCTGATCGAGAAGGACGCGCCGAGCGTCGCGACGCTGGATCAGATGTTCCAGTCCCAGGACGCGTGGTTCAACGACGATTTCTATCAGACCCAGAACCGGATTCTGTCGAGCCGTACGCTGGCGAAGAGAACTATCGACAGAATGAAGCTGTGGGACGCGCCTCGCCTCGGCAACGGGCCGCTGCCGACCAGCCCGATCAGCGTTACGGGCATGATCTGGGGCGTCATCGATGGAACGATCGCGTTAGCGAAGCGTCCGTTCAGAGGCAGCGAGGCGGTGGCTGCCGCGCCGACCCCGCCGCAGTCGACCCCGCAGATC
>JACDCA010000290.1 GCA_013694635.1 Acidobacteriota bacterium
TCGTCGTGCTGAAGAGAACCGATCAGTGCGACTGCGAGCTGCATGGCATCCTCTTCAAGAATTCGAGTGAAGAAACTGCCGGGTGCCGCCACGGCGACACCCGGCACCATGTGAGCGCGGAATTAGAGCGCCGCGGCGATGTCGCCGAAAATGGTCGCCACCGCCGTGCCGGCCGACGTCACCGCCGTGATCGCGACGAGCGCGATCAGCGCGACGAGCAACGCGTACTCCAGCAGGTCCTGGCCTTCTTCATTGCGCTTCAGGTTCTTAACGATTGCGACGAGCTTCGACATGCCATCCTCCTTCGGATGTGTGAGTGGCACCGCAGCGCGGTCCCGGGTTCTGCGGCGCGGCCGCAGGTTCCTTTGATTGCGTGCCCGACGACTTGCCGTGGCACGGCCAGCCCAATCGCAACGGATATGCCACGCCTGAGTTCGAGGCTCTGGGCCAGCTCGCAAGTGATTGTTGCCATTGCGGTTGATGCTGTTCCGGGGTAGGTGTTCCGTCGCCGGTGGGGACCCGCCACCGCACCGGTCCCAACTATCAGTTCCGTAACGCGCATCCCGAAATTTGTGTGCGGGGCGGGAGGCGAGAGAAGCCTTCCACGCCGCATGAAACAGGCGAGAACACTTGAAGATGCGTGGGTTTTCGGAGTGATTTGTTGAACCGCGGCTGCGGTACGGCACTTGCGATGGGCGGTGCCCGGCGGTGCCGCTATGACGGGTAATGCCGTCTGTCTGCAGGCGGCACGCCTCACACGGCATCGTCAACACATTGGAAGACCGTCAGGAGCCAGACCATGAAGTTTGTTCTTCGCTTTCCACCGAGGCTGCCGCAGGCATTGGCATCCCTGGCGGTCTTCGTGATCTTGCTCGTCGCGCTGGCGTCTGTGGATCAGCGGGTGCACGACAAGTGCGCTGAGCTTCTGTCGCGCGGTCAGAACGTGGAATCGCTGGCCAACCGGGCGTCCGAGCTGGTGGACACCGTGGCGACGGCGGTGCGGTACCAGAGCATCGAGAACGCCCCGCTGGTGCTGTTTGCCACCGTCGGCGGGGTGCTGTTCCTGTTTATGGTGAGGACATAACGCGTGGCGCTGATCCTCGCTCTCGAATCAGATCATCAGCAGGCAACGCTTCTCGGCAGCCTCATTCGAAACAAGGTACAGGCGGAGCTCCACATCGTGGATTCGCGCGACGCGGCGATCGCCGCGATCTCTGCGCGGGTGCCTGACGTCCTTCTGCTGTCGTCGCTGCTCTCGCCCCGCGATGAAGAGGACCTGCTGAAACATCTGCGCCTGGTCGAGGGGACCGAGCACGTGCAGACGCACAACATCCCGATGATGGCGGCGACCGGCCGCGATGAGCAGACCGGCAGCACCGGGTTCTTCGGCCGGTTCCGGCGCAAGCCGAAAGAGCAGGAGGTTTTTGCCGCGTGCGATCCGGCGGTGTACGCGGAAGAGATCCGCAGCTACGTGGTCAGAGCCGAGGAAGCCAGGATCGAAGCGGCGGCGCGGGCGCACGCGCTCGTGCCGCTCAACGCGCAGCCGCCGGCCGTCCACACACCCCACGCGCCGGTCGATGCGTTCACCTGGAAGCCGCGCCGCGAAGAGACCGAAGCGTCGGCGCCGCCCGCGCCCGCCGCACATAAGGCGGGTGCTGACAGGCTGGATCAACTCCGTCACGAGGCCCGGGACGCAGAGCGGGAACGTCTGCGACATGAAATAGAGCGCGAGCGCCTGCGCGAGGAAGAGACGCGCGAGCGGGAACGCGAGCGGCAGCGGCTCGATGCCGACGAGGCCCGGCGCCGCGCCGAGGATGAACACAAACGTCGGGACGAGGACGCGGCCGCGGCTCGGGAGGCGGCAGCGGAGCGCGCGCGTGAGCAGGAGCGCCAGCGAGCCGACGAGGAGCGCCGCCGCCTCGAAACGGAAGCCGCGGCCGAACGCGAGCGAGTGCTGCGCGCGGCGGAAGCCGCCGCACAGCGCGAGATCGAGGAGGCGCGGAAACAATTCGAAGAACAGCAGCGGCGCCTTCGCGAAGAGGAAGCAACGGAGCGCGAGCGCCTCTTGCGGGAAGCCGCCCTGGCAGCCGAACGCGCCGCGGTGGCGGAACGCGAGCGGCTGCAGGCGGAGCGCAAGCGCCTTCAGGAAGAGATGCGCCTGCGACAGGCCGAGGAAGCGGCCGAGCGCGCGCAGCTGAAGCGCGAGGCGGAAGAAGCCATCGAGCGCGCGCGGGTCGCCGAGCGCCTGCGGCACGAGCAGGAACAACTCCGTCTGCAGGCGGAGCAGACGGCCGAACGGGAGCGACTGCGCCGCGAGGCGGAAGCGGCCGGCGAACGCGCCCGTCAGGCGGAGGAAGCGGTCGCGCGGGAGCGGCTGATGCGCGAGGCCGAGGAGGCAGGCGAACGCGCCCGACAGTCGGAGCGGGAGCGGCTCGAACAGGACCGCCGGCGTCTCGAGGCAGAACAGACGGCGCAGCGCGAGCAGCTCGTGCGCGAGGCAGAAGCGGCTGCAGAACGTGCGCGGCAGGCCGAGCAGGAGCGGGAACGGGCCGAACAGCGGCGGATCGCAGCAGAGGCGGCCGCGGCTCGAGGCCGCGAGGAAGCGGAACAGCGCCTTGCGGCGCAACAGGCAGCCGAACGCGAGCGCGAAGCCGCCGAGCTCCGTCGCATCGCCGCGGAGCAGGCCGTCGAACAACAGCGCGAGGCGGCCGAACTCCTGCGCATCGCCGCGGAACAGGCCGCGGAGACCGAGCGGGCGCTTCGGCTTGCGGAGAGCGAGCGAGCGCTTCGGGAAAAGGAAGAGGCCGCGGCGATCGAGCGTCGTCCGAAGCGGCAGCCCGAGCGCAAAGGCAAGACGCCGCGGAAACAGGAACAGCCGCCGGTGCAGCCGGAGATGCTACCCGCGGTTACCGCGAGCGCCGGTTCGGTGCCCGCGACGGCTGCCGGCAAGGGGCGTCCCGCGCCGCAGGTATCGGACGAACCGTTCGCGGACTTCCGTGCGGTCGTGTCCGGCACGAGCATCGACAGCATCTTCAAGCTGATGCCCATCACGTCGTGGGCACGCCCGGAGCGGCCGAGACCTGTCGAGACGACCGACGAGCAGGAGGAAGCATTGGCGCTGCTCGCCAGGCTGAAGCTCCCGGTGCCGGTATCGGGATTCGTGTATGCGACCGGATGCCGCATCCGTCGAGTGCGTGTGCCTTCGATCGCCGATCAGCACGCCGGAAGCGTCTCCGGCCCGGTGATCGTGTCGCGCCGCGCGTTGGAAGAACTTCGCACACCGCGCTGAGCGCAGGTCGCAGAAACTTCGTCCGTCACGCGGGCGAAAATTCCCTGCGTCGAACGTCCGGTCGGCTAAACACCGTCCGGACGAGTGCTTGCGCGCGCCTGGCCGTACCTGGGCTCGCGCGGCACCGCCGTTGCCATACACGGCGGCGTGCCCGAGCCTCCGCACGATCCACTGGCTGCAGATTCCCGCGTCTCTGCGCGCGGTCGTGTCTGGAGGATTGCGGCGCGCACCCTCCACGCCGACTGCGAGGCGATCCGGCTGCGTGTGGTCTCCGCCTCGAACACTCCCTCGACGCGGACGCTCCTGAGACCGTTCGACCGTGTCGTGCCCCTCGCGCCGCGCAGCGACCCGCGCATCGTCACCGAACGCGCGTGGGGAGGGCGGGTGTTCTCGGCGCTGGCCCGCAGCCGTGCCTTCGGCAGCGTCGGTTCGGCCGCGTCGGCCCGCATCGACATTCTTCCGTTTCAGTTCGAGCCGGCACTCGCCGTTCTGCGCCACGGCTCTGCGCGGGTTCTCATCGCCGACGAGGTCGGGCTCGGGAAGACGATCCAGGCGGGCCTGCTGCTGGCGGAGCTGTCCGCGGATAGCGTCTCGTTCCGTGGGCTGATTCTGGCGCCCGCGGCCCTCGTGTCGCAATGGACGGGGGAACTGCGCGAGCGATTCCGGCTCGACATCAATAAAGTCGACGCCGGCTGGCTGTCCACGCAATCACGCAACCTGCCTCCTGATGTCAATCCCTGGAGTCTGCCGGGCTGTTACGTCGCGTCGATCGACCTTGTGAAACGGCCGGAAGTGTTGCGGCCGCTCGAAGACGTGACGTGGGACGTCGTCGTGGCCGACGAAGCGCACGGCGCCGCGATCGGTACCGCGCGCCTTGCGGCGGCGCATGCCATCGCGTCACGCGCACGCCGCGTGGTGCTGATGACCGCCACGCCTCCCGATGGTGACCCGGCGCAGCTGGCAGCCCTGTTGGGGATCGGCGCGCTCGACGATTCGATCGTGCAGTTCCGGCGTTCGCGCGCTGACGTGGGCTTGCCGTCCCGCCGCCGCAGCGTCCTGCTCCATGTCCGCCTGACGGCGGCCGAGCGTCGCATGCACCGGCTGCTCGACCGGTACACGACACGGGTATGGAACGAAGCGGCGACGAATCCGGATTCACGAGGGATGCTGACCGCAACGCTGCTCCGCAAGAGAGCGCTCTCGAGCGCCGCGTCTCTGGGGTATTCGGTACAACGCCGGATCGCGCTCCTCGCCGGCGCGGAGCCCAGCGACAACACTCAACTGCTGCTGCCGCTCGGCGAGGAAGACGCGATTGCCGACGATATTGCGGACAGTGCGTTGGGAGGCAACGGTCTCGCTGACGCCCCCACAGAACGAGCACTGCTGGCGCGCCTCGAGAAGCTCGCGCTCGCGGCAGCCCGTTTCGAATCAAAGATCAGCGTCCTTGTGCGGCTCCTACGCCGCGCGCGTCAGCCGGCAATCGTGTTCACGGAATACCGCGACACGCTGGCGCGCATCGACATGGCGCTGCGTGAGGCCGGGCATGCGCCGGCCCTTCTGCACGGCGGCATGTCGGCGAGGGAACGCGCCGATATTGTGCGTCTGTTCAACGACCGAGATTCACTTCTGCTCGCGACGGATGCCGCAGCCGAGGGGCTGAACCTGCACCGCCGCTGCCGCCTGCTGATTCATTTCGAGCTGCCGTGGACGCCCGGCAGGCTGGAACAGCGGACAGGGCGCGTCGATCGGCTGGGGCAAGTGCGCACGGTGCATGAAGTGGTGCTCGTTGCTCGCGACACCGCCGAACGCCTTGTCCTGGTTCCGCTGCTCAGGCGCGTTCGCGCCGCCGCTGAAGCCGGCGCCCGGCAGAACCCGGCACTGTTGGCCATTAAGGAGTCGATGGTGGCGTCGGGCGTGATCGCAGGAGAGGAGATCCAGGTGCCGGCCGATCGAACTCCGGCTGCTGCGTTCCACCGCCTGGCTGCCGAAGCGACCGTCGAGGCCGAACGCGCGAGACTGCAGCGGCGCGCCTTCGCGATGCCATCAACTGACGCTCGTGCGGTCGTCGCTGCCGGCAACCGAGGAGGCTCAGTCAGACTTCTCGTAGAGGTCCTCCTCCGCAATGCGTCCGGACAGCCTCAGCACTCGGAGCTCGTGCTGCTGGAAACCGACGAAGGCTGGCACGGCGACAGGCGGGGCCGCGCGGTCCGCGAATTCCTGGCCGGATTGCTCGACAGGCGTTGGGCGGCGGTCGTGGACGCCGCGGAACGGCACTCGGCACCCCGCCTTCGGACGGCACGCGCTCGACAGGCCGCCGTCATTGGGGCCCTTCAACACCGCGATCGCGCGATTCTTCTCGGGCTTCCATCCGCGGCCCGCAGGCTCGTGCAGGCGGGTCTGTTCGACAACCGCGCGCTCAAGACGATCGAGCACCAGCGCAGAGCCGCGGCGCTGATGATGGAGGATGCAGACGTTCGATCGGATCGCGATGCCGAAGACCTCCAGGTCGAATGTGAGATCAAGCTCGTGGCGGTCAGGCTCGGCCGGCACCGATGATTCCCGGGCTTTCGGGAAGCCTCCTGTCTCATGATGCGCTCGAGGCCGCCGGTCTTGCTGACCCTGAGTCGGGCGAGGCCATCGCCGTCCATCGCTCGCTGCTGAAATGGCACGCGACACTGTCCCGCATGGCCGGACCTGCCTGGCCGGCGCGAAAGGTGTTCGACGAGGTCGCGGCGCCGCTCTGTACCGCCCTCGGCTTTCACGTCGTTCCTGCGAGGTCGGGTGCGACCGCCGTCGATGCCCTGCTGCAATCCTCAGGCGAGGTGGTTGCGGCGGCTATCACTCTCGCCTGGGGTCAGGACCTGGGAACCGCGTGGCGCGAGGGCGTCCGCCGCGGCATCGCTGCCGGGGTCCGCTGGTGCTTCTGTTTCAACGGCCCGTCGCTGCGGCTCTTCGACGCAGCGCGCACCCATTCACGACGCTACGTCGAACTGGACCTCGAGCGGATCGCCGCCGAGCCGGCGACGTTCGCGCTGACCTGGCGGCTGCTGCGCGCCGCAGCGTTCGGGGGAAGAAGTCAGACACAGCTGGACGCGGCGGTACTCGCGTCCGAACGTCACCGCGCAAACGTACGAGACTCATTACAGGCGGGCGTGCACGAGGCCATCGCAGGCCTGACGACCGCGTTCGTGGCCGCCGCGGGCCGGCGGCGGCGAAAGCGCGACGAGAACCTCTCGACTCGCCGCGCGTACGACGAGTCGCTGGTCGTTATTTATCGGATCCTGTTTCTTCTCTTCGCAGAAGCACGCGGGCTCGTGCCGAACTGGCATCCGGTGTTTCGCGACAGTTACACCGTCGAATCTCTCCGGCCGATGGTGGAAGGATCTCGTCTACCGCTCGGACTGTGGGAGACGCTTCAGGCGATTGCCCGGCTCGCGCATCGCGGCTGTCGCGCCGGCACCCTTCGTGTGCCGCCGTTCAACGGGCGGTTGTTCTCCCCATCGCACGCGCCTCTCGCTGACACGCTGCCGCTCGACGACGGGCGGGTGCGCGAGGCGCTGCTGGCGCTGACGACGCGGCCGGAACGCGACGCACGCCGGAGAATTTCGTACGCGGATCTCGGGGTCGAACACCTTGGCGGTGTCTACGAGCGCGTGCTGGATTTCGAGATCTCCACGGCCGCCCCGGACGGCGCGGCGGTTCTCATCCGGGGCGGACGCCGGAAGGCGACTGGCAGTTTCTATACTCCGCGGACGCTCACCGAACACCTCGTCCGCCGCACGCTCGCGCCTCTCGTGGCGAATGCCGGCCCGGACGATCTCCTTCGACTGCGAATTCTGGATCCGGCCATGGGCAGTGGCGCCTTTCTCGTTGCGGCGTGCCGCTATGTCGCACATGCGTACGAGTCCGCGCTCGTCCGCGACGGCAGCGTTGCGTCTGGCGACGTCACCGACGACGAACGCGCGGCGTTCCGGCGGATCGTCGCGCAGAAATGCCTCTATGGTGTCGACGTCAACCCGATGGCCGTGCAGCTCGCGCGGCTGTCGCTCTGGCTCGCGACACTCTGCCGCGACCGCCCGCTGACCTTCTTCGATCGCCAGCTGCGCACAGGCAACAGTCTCGTCGGGGCCTCGATCGAAGACGTTCGGCGCCATCCTTCTGGACGACGGCGCACCCACGCTCCGCTGCCGCTGCTCGAGCATCTCGAGCTGGAACAGGAGGTCGGCCGCGCCGTGACGTCGCACGTCGCCCTGCGAGAGGCTCCCGAGGATACGCTCGACCACGTCCATTCGAAGGAACGGCTCTTCGACACGCTCAGGTCCGCTGACGGTCCGCTCGGACGCTGGACGGCAGTCGCGGACCTCTGGTGTGCGGCCTGGTTCGCCGACGACGTGCGCGGCATGAGCCGCGCCACTTTTCAGTCGCTCCTCGATCGCCGGACACTACCGGACCAGGTCGCGGAATCGCTGCTCGACTCGGCCAGGGAAGCGGCCGCGCGCGAACGGTTCTTTCATTGGCGCCTCGAGTTCCCGGACGTCTTCCACGACGTCTCGGGTGAACCCCGGAACGACGCAGGTTTCGATGCCATCATCGGCAACCCGCCGTGGGAAATGTTGCGTGGAGACAGTGGACCTCCGTCGGTCCGCGACGCGAGCGCCGCTGCGGGCGGCAGATTGACCCGGTTCACGCGTGACAGCGGCGTCTATCGGCTACACGGCTCCGGCCACGCCAACCTGTATCAGCTCTTCACCGAGCGCGCACTGTCGCTCGCGCGGCGGGGAGGGCGCATCGGCCTCGTGCTCCCGTCGGGCTTCGCCACCGATCACGGCTGCGCACAGCTGCGACGTCACGTCCTCGACGCCACCCGAATTGACAGCCTCGTCTCGATCGACAACCGCGACGCGATATTTCCGGTGCATCGCGGACTGCGGTTTCTCCTGATCACGGCGACCACCGGCGGACTAACGCGCCTGGTGCCGCTCAGGTCTGGACCGCGAAATGCCGCGGATTTCGACCGGATGCCGGAGCAGGGCACCGATCATGACGCGGTAATGGTCTCGCGCGAGCTGGTGGAACGTCTGAGCGGCCACCAGGTGGCTATACCGGACCTGCGGACCCGGGAGGACGCGGCGATCGCCACGCGGCTCGCATTCGGGCACCCCGCGGCGGGCGACGAGGACGGGTGGGGGCTCCGCTTCGGACGCGAGTTGAACGCCACCGACGATCGGCGCCACTTCTCCGCCGATCCGTCGGGACGACTGCCCGTGGTCGAAGGGAAACAGATTCAACCCTTCGAGGTCGCGCTCGACCGGTCCCGCCTGTTCATCGATCCGAAGAGTGCATCGGCGCTCCTGCCCGGCGCGTCCTTCACGCGCGGCCGTCTAGCGTATCGAGACGTCGCTGCCGCGACGAATCGTCTGACGCTGATTGCCGCGGTGCTTCCCCCAGGCGTCGTGACGACTCATACGCTGTTCTGTCTCAAGACGCCATTGGACGATGAAGCGCAGCAGTTCCTCTGCGGCATGTTCAACAGCTTTGTGGCGAATTACCTGATTCGCCTTCGCGTAAGCACGCACGTGACAGTGGCGGTGATCGATCGGCTTCCGCTGCCGCGTCCGCCGCGTGAGGGCAGCGCCTTCAGCGAGATGGCGGCACGCGCGCGAATGCTGACCGCAGACCCAGGCGACCACGAGTCGAGCGCACGGCACCAGGCGCTCGCCGCGCGGATCTACGGACTGACCGTGCCGGACTTCGAACATATTCTAGCGACCTTCCCGCTGGTGCCGCCGGGTGCGCGTGAAGCGGCCATGACGGCGTTCGTGCGTACGCTATAGTCGCCGCTTGGCAAATTACGGCTTTGCGATCGACTTGCGGAAGTGCATCGGGTGCCACGCCTGCACGATCGCGTGCAAGGCCGAGCACCAGATCCCTGTCGGCGTGAATCGGTGCTGGGTGAAGACGGTCGAGAAAGGGACGTTCCCCGACACCCGTCGGTTGTTCTTTCCCGTCCTCTGCAATCAGTGCGTCGAGGCGCCGTGCGTCAAGATCTGCCCGACCAACGCGCTCTTCAAGAGGCGCGACGGCATCGTGGACCTCAACGGCGCCTCGTGCATCGGCTGCCGTGCCTGCATGGAAGCCTGTCCGTACGATCAGCTGTTCATCGACCCGAACACGCGTACCGCCGAGAAATGCAACTTCTGCGCGAACCGCGTGGAGAACAAACTTCAGCCCGCCTGCGTCAGCGTCTGCCCCACCGAGTGCCGCATCTTCGGCGATCTCGACGATCCGGCGAGCGAAGTCTCGCGCATCGTCGAGCGCGAGGCGTTCATGGTGCGGAAGCCCGAGAAAGGCACCGGACCGAAGGTGTTCTACCTCGGCGCGGAAGAGAGCGTGATCAGGCCGGAGGCGTCGACGCGGCCGCTCTACTTCAAGGAGGGCCAGGTCCACCTGCGTCCGCTGGGGGCGCCGATGCCGGATCCGGAGGCTCCGGGAGATCCGCGCGTCGATTACGACGTCCCGCACGACAAACCGTGGGGGATGGACATGGTGCTCTACCTGCTCTTCAAGGCGATCGGGACCGGCGCGATGCTGGTCGCTGCGTTGTTGTGGTATCTCGGCTTCGAAGGATCGCTTGTCACAGTGGCGGCGCCGATCTTGTCGATCGTCTTCGTCACGCTCACCGCCGTCGTCCTCATCGTCGATCTCCAACGGCCGGAACGGTTTTTCTACATTCTGACGCGCCCCAACTGGCGCTCGTGGATGGTGTGGGGCGCGTACTTTCTTACCGCGCACGGTCTGGTGAGCGCGGCCTGGCTCGCGGCCGGCTGGTTCGGCTACAACCCGGCACTTGCGTGGCTCGCAGCCCCCGCAGTCGCCGTGGCGATCATGGCAACGTCTTATACAGGGTTCCTGTTTGCTCAGGGTCTCGGGCGCGACCTGTGGCAGGGACCGGCGGCCGCTGTCGACCTGATCGCGCAGTCGGTTGCGGCCGGTTCTGCCTCGCTGCTTCTTGTCGCCGTGCTCATGGGCGGTTCGGTGGACGCCATCCCGACTCTCGGGGTGATTCTGGCTCTGAGCGTCGCGACGCACCTGGTGATCCTCATGTTCGAGCATGTGCTCGCGCCGAGCCCGACGCGCCACCACGAGCTCGCAACCGCCACCTTTCTGCGCGGCGCCTATGCAACCCTCTTCTGGGGCGGCGCGATTGCCGGCGGCGGAGTGCTCCCGCTGTTATTGCTCGTCGGCCTTCCTTTCAATCCAGTTGTCCTCTCCGCGGCCGCGGTCCTCACGCTCGCCGGAGGCGCCGCCTGGGAATACATCTGGGTCGAAGCCGGGCAGTCGGTTCCGTTGTCATGAAACGTTGACGTACGGACGTGCGGCACGTGCGCTCGACCCGCGTTCTGGACACTTTCCGAAAGGCGGACACGATGCCCACGACGGGAACTTCAGAGAGCCGGCGCCCCACGTCGGCGATTCACAGAAGAATTCACGCAGCAGGGAAGGGAACTGGTAGGCTTCGTCGGTGTCCTATGAAACTGCCCGCGCATGTCGAGAAACGTTCCTGTTGGCCACCGCGGTCACCTTCATGACGAATTTGCAATACAGTCGTCAACGGCTGAAAAGAGGGGGAGAGAGATGCATTGCCAACCTGTTCTTCGAGTACCGTTCCCCGCTCGGGCGTTCATAGCGTTTGTGGTCATTGCAACGGTTTCAGCTGCTAATTTGGGCGGTTCAGAGGACTGTACTCCACTTCCGCATTTGGCGGACGTCGGTGGTTCGGGAACCCTGAGGGCTCAGGGCTCCACCACAATTGCCACAGGGGCCACGCCAACCAGCGCATGCTCGTACATTACGGCGTATGTCAGAGTGTGGTTGGTGGGGGTGTCATTCCAGTGCACCACCCCAGTATTGAGTGGCACCTGCTACGACAAAACGGAGGGCGGGAACGCCGTCACGCAGGCTTATCGCTCGGCATACGGCACTGCAGACGCCAGTTCTAATCACTGGTACCAAGTCGACGGTGATTACACCAATCTGCAGTCACAGAACATAACCATCAGTGGCGGCGACGAGCCCCCGCCGGATACATGCTGGGAGAATGCAACGTGCCCAGCGCCGTATGCTCCGCTCGGTTGCCCCGAATGCGACCCAATTGTGATTGACACGGGTGGCAAGGGCTACCGGCTCACTTCGGCCGCCGACGGCGTACTGTTCGATATCGATGGAGATGGCCTCCTGGAGAAGATCGCCTGGACCGAGGCGCAGGCCGAACTCGCGTTTCTTGCTATTGACCGCGATGGAGACGGGCAGATTACCAGCGGCAGGGAGCTGTTTGGAAACGTTACGATGCCTGGTGTCTCGAACGGCTTCGCGGCTTTGCGCAGGATGAATCTCGCCACTAATGGCGGTACCGAACGCGGTTCTGTCAGCGGCGATGACCCGTTATTCTCTCGCCTTCTTCTGTGGACCGACAGAAACCACAACGGCATCAGCGAACCCTCTGAGCTCAGGCCCTCGGCTGAACTTCTGTCAGACATCGGCTTGGCTTATGAAGAACACAAGCGCCGCGACGATCACGGTAACTTGTTCAAGTTCCGTGGCTGGGTTCACCTTCGTACAGCACCCGGCCGAAACAGAGCCAAAACACCCCATGAAGATGTGAGCCGGCGGAGGTACATTTACGACATCGTCTTCAGTGTCGATTAAGGCCTCAGTGCGCCGAGCGGGCGGCAATCCACAAGACCACGCGATATGGAAGGAATGCCGTGTACGGACGCCTGCTCCGGTAAGGCAGAATCCGCGGAACTGCGGACCATTCACATGGACTGCAACGAATCGGTAACCCATTCTTAACGGAGCCGCCGTCCTTCCGCTGTGTTAGAGGTGATTGAGCAGAATAATATTGATGATTGCGAATTGACGGATGAGATTGTCGAGTTCGGATTGGAGTAAGATTCAATCCAGAATAAGCAATCGTCAATCCGTCAATCCTCAATTGCCAGTCGTCAACGCCGTCACTCCGCAATCTGCAATCGCAATCCGCAATCGAACGATGTCCGACTTCCCCACCCACCCAGACCCCTCACAGTGGGACGACTACGTGGATTACGAGTCGACGAGCTGGCCGAAGAAGGACCGGCGGCGTTACTGGATCATCCCCAGCATCTGCTTC
>JACDCA010000306.1 GCA_013694635.1 Acidobacteriota bacterium
GGCCCGAGGCGATTGGCGCGGTGGGGGTCGGCACCTCCGTCTTCATGGGTGTGTGCATCTTCGCGATGGGGCTGCTTCTCGGTCTCGACACCCTCGTGTCCCAGGCGTTTGGCGCAGACAACGTGGAGGACTGTCATCGCTGGCTCGTGCACGGCGTCGTGCTCGCCGTGGTGCTGAGCGTGCCTGTGACCGGACTGCTCTGGTGGATCGGCTCCGGGCTCGATACCTGGGGTCTGGATCCGGTCGTACTGGCGATGACGCGTCCGTACCTCGACATCCTTGCCTGGAGCATCCTGCCGCTGCTGCTCTATGCAGCCTTTCGGCGTTATCTGCAGGGGATGGGGGTCGTGCGCCCGGTGATGGTGGCGCTGGTGTCAGCCAACATCGTGAACGGCGTCGTGAACTGGCTGTTGATTTACGGGAAGGCAGGTTTCCCGGAACTCGGCGTGAGAGGCTCCGCGTGGGCGACGGTCTTCGCGCGCGCGGTGATGGCGGGCTTTCTGCTGGCGACGATCCTTTATCGCGAGCGCCGTGCGCCGATCGGCGTCTTCAGCGACCTTGCGCTCCGCCTGTCCTGGTTCTGGCGGCTGTTGGCCCTCGGCGCCCCGGCGGCGACGCAGATCACACTCGAAGTGGGGGTCTTTGCGGCTGCGACAGCACTCGCGGGACGTCTCGTGCCTGCCGCCCTCGCGGCGCACCAGATCGCGATCAATTATGCGGCGCTCAGTTTCATGGTGCCGCTCGGTATCGCGTCCGCCGGAGCCGTGCGGGTCGGTCACGCGGTCGGGCGGCGCGACTCCGAGGGGGCCGCGCGGGCCGGGTGGACGGCGCTGCTCTTCGCGGTGATGTTCATGTCGGTTGCCTCCTCCGCATTCCTCTTCATGCCACGCCTTCTGCTCCAGGCGTTCACGTCCGACACAGGCGTGCTGGACGTCGGGGTTGCCCTGCTGTTCGTAGCGGCGGTCTTCCAGCTGTTCGACGGCGTCCAGGGGGTTGCGACGGGAATCCTGCGCGGCCTGGGAGACACGCGCACGGCAATGCTCTGGAACCTGTTTGCGCACTGGTTCGTCGGCCTTCCGCTCGGCTATTGGTTGTGTTTCTTGATGGGCTTCGGGGTCGTCGGGCTGTGGTGGGGCCTGTCTGTTGGCCTCATCATCTGCGGCTCGGCGCTCCTTCTCGTCTGGAGCCGCCGCATTGCCGCCTTCTCCCGTGGGCTCGGCTACGGCTGACGGAGGGGGTATTTGGTTTCGACGTAGCGGTCGAGGAGCGCACGGAATTCGACGTCGAGCTCCTCGTACGTGCCCCGCAGCGTCGTGTAGTGCTGGCCGTCGATGAAAACCGGACAGTTTGGCGCTTCGCCCGTGCCCGGCAGACTGATGCCGATGTTCGCCGCCTTCGACTCGCCTGGACCGTTGACGACGCAGCCCATGACCGCGAGTGTCATCGTCTCGACCCCCTCGCGGGACGCCTTCCATTCCGGCATCCTCTCGCGGATGTAATCCTGCGTCCGCTCGGCCAATTGCTGAAACGTACTGCTCGTCGTGCGGCCGCATCCAGGGCACGCGGTCACACTCGGGGAAAACGAGCGGAGACCGAGCGCCTGCAACAGCTCGCACGCCGCGTAGACTTCCTCCCGGCGGTCGCCGCCGGGTCGCGGCGTCAGCGAAACGCGGACCGTGTCGCCGATACCTTCGTTCAGCAGAACGCCCATCGCCGCCGCCGACCAGACGAGGCCCTTGGTCCCCATCCCGGCCTCTGTCAGTCCGAGATGCAGCGGCTGATCGGTCTGGCGCGCCAGGTCGCGGTAGACCGCGATCAGGTCGCGCGGGCGCGACGTCTTGCACGAGATGATGATCTGGTCTTTCCTGAGCCCGGCTTCGAGCGCCAGCTCGGTGGACTGGACCGCCGAGAGCACCATGCACTCGTTGATGATCTCTTCGGACGTTTTCCCGAGGTCCCGGTCCGTGTTCTCCTGCATCCGCTGAACGACCAGTTCCTGGTTCAGAGAACCGCCGTTGACCCCGATGCGGACCGGCTTGTGGTGCTCCTGCGCGACTCTGCAGATCGTCGTGAACTGCTCGTCGCGCCGACGGCCGGTCCCGACGTTGCCCGGATTGATCCGGTACTTGTCGAGCGCGGCGGCACAGTCCGGATGACGCGTCAGGAGCAGGTGGCCGTTGTAATGAAAGTCGCCGATGAGCGGCGCGGTCACACCGGCGTCCAGCATCCGGCGCTTGATCTCCGGAACCGCGGCTGCCGCTTCGGGGAGATTCACCGTGACGCGGACCATCTCCGAGCCCGCCTCCGCCAGCTCGATGCACTGCTGCGCGGTGGCTGCGGCGTCCGCCGTGTCGGTCATGGTCATCGACTGGACGACTACCGGAGCGCCTCCGCCGACCTGTACGGAACCGACGCGGACGCCGACGGTTCTATGGAGCTTTACGACTGGCATGGATCATTTCGATGATAGCAGGAGAGACCGACCCCCAGCCCCTCCGTCCGAATTGTCGCGCTGGACGCCGTGGCGCTCGTGCAGCCCCGAGAGGCTGGACTGGGTCGGTAAAATCGGATGAGGTTGATGCAGGGCTTGACTCTTGCAATAACGGCCAGGCCGGCGTCAGACGGGGGCTGATCCTCGATCAGGAGAAAGAAAAGATGATTCAAGGCCACACAATCTTCGGCGGTTGGGTTCGCGCGATCGCAATCGCGGCGTTCGTCATGCTCCCCTCGCTCGGGGCGGCTCAGACGATCGTGACGACCGCTGACATCCAGCGCCTGCAGGACGACATCTACCAGGCAGGGGCCGACCTGTCGCGGCAGCGCGGCACCCAGTCCGACACCCTTCAGGCGGACCTCGATGACCTGCGGGACGAGGTGATTTATCTCAAGGTGCGCCTCCGCAAGGAAGGGCGTGTGCCGCGCGCTGAGTACGTCGACGTCCGCGACCGCATTGCGGCGGTTCGTTCGCGGGCGCGTGGGAACTCGACATATTCGACAGACGAGCGTCGCGGGACCTATCAACCGCCGTCCGGTGGCGTGAGCGGCGGGGTACCTGGCGATGATCGGCGTCAGGATGATCGGCGGACCCAAACGGGTAGGGACGTCATCCCGGTGGGACAGGAGATCGACGTCCGGCTGCAGACCGAACTTTCATCGGACACGGCCCAGGTGGAGGATCGCTTCGAAGCGACCACGGTCGTGGACCTCTATCGCGGCAACGAGGTGCTCATCCCGGCGGGGTCGGTGCTTCGGGGGGTCGTCCGGACCGTCGACAAGGCGTCGCGGACCGACCGAAAAGGGCAATTGGCCGTCTCCTTTGACCAGATCACCGTGCGCGGCCGGGTGTACCCGATGCGAGGCACGGTCTCGGAAGCGCTCGAAAGCGAAGGCATCAAGGGAGAGGCGGCACGGATTGGCGCCGGGTCGGCGGTCGGCGCGATCATCGGTGGCATCATCGGTGGCGTCAAGGGTGCGCTGCTGGGCGTGTTGATCGGCGGCGGCGGAACGATCGCGGCGACCGAAGGCAAGGACGTCAGGCTGCCTGCCGGTACGATCCTTCGCGTCCGGCTCGACACTCCGCCCAACATCCGTTAGCGGAATGCGGGATCCGGCACCTGCGATGCGGGCCGTGCAATAAAGAATACGAAAATGGCGGCATGTCGAAACGTTTCGATTGCCGCCATTCCTGCGTTGTTGGCCGCCAGGACTCTTGCCTGGCAAGAGTCCTGTCAGACCCTAGTTCAGCCCTTCAGGGCTGTGGCCACCTCGCGCGAAAAATGCTCGACCAGGGCGTCGACCAGATCGGGGATCGTGGACCGCTCCGGCATCACCATCGTATGGATCCCGAGCTGCTGTGCGGCTTCCGCAGTGACAGGGCCAATGGAGGCGACGACCGTCGTCCTCAATAGATCCACGGCCTGTTCCTGACC
>JACDCA010000310.1 GCA_013694635.1 Acidobacteriota bacterium
AGTTCGGCCAGGCTTCCGAGCGGTGCGACGCAGCCCTCCACCGATGCGCTGTCGGGATAGTTCCCCTTGAAATGATTCGTATCGATTTCGATCTTGCGGACTCGTCCCGCAGCGCCGAGCCGAAGAATCAGCCAGTCGTACCCGGGGCCGCGCCGCCGCTTCGTTTCCCATCCGTCACCCATGTTCGCTGCGCGTCCGGGCATGATGACGTTGTCTTTCGCGCCGTAGTGCATGTCGCTGGCGGCCACGACAAGCCCCCCATGTTCGATCGCCGCGAGGTCGACGACTCTTCCATTCGGCGCGACGCGGTTCCAGTCGACGACGACGTCGCCATAGACGCGGAGACGCGCGACGCCGCCGTCGGGGAAAATATTCAGCCTGAGATGCGTCCACGGCCGATCGTCCTCGATCGCAAAGAAGTTGTCTGAATCCCCGCGCAGCGCCGATTTCGGCAGGATGGTGACCCACGGGGCGCCTTCCCGCGCCGCCATCGCGGCGGTGACCACCCGCGTGGTATCGAGCGCCTCGACGGAGCACTGCGTCGGGAAGTTGCCGGTGAAGAACGCGGTACTGACATTGAGTCCGCGGATCCGCCCCCGCATGCCCAACTTCACCGCGCACCAGTCGTGCCCGGGGGTTCGCTTACGGCGCGACTCCCAGCCGTCCATCCATTTGCCCCGGGTCGTGTACTTGCCCGGGATGAAGACTGCTGGTTCCGGTTTGACGAGGTTCGATTTCGGCGCGAAGAAGTCATCGCTCGTCGCGACCGCGCGTCCGCCTACGCGCGCGGACGCGAGGTCCGCGAGAGCGGTGAATGTCGGAATGCTATGATCGGCGGCCACTCACGCCGCCTTCGGTGTTAGACCGTGTTGCACAGTGGCCGTCCTCTCTGGAGTCATCGATGCTCGCTGATACGGCTTACGGGAAATCCGGCATCCGCCTCGTCCAGGTCACGCGACAAGGCGATCGTCACGTGCTGCGGGACCTTTCGGTTGCGGTGCGCTTCGAGGGAGACTACGACGAATCGTATGTCGCCGGCGACAACAGCGATGTGCTGCCGACCGACACGATGAAGAACACGGTCTACGCGCACGCCGCCCACGCACCGCTGGACGAACCGGAGAGTTTTGGCCTCGGTCTGGCGGAGCACTTTCTCGACCGCAATCCGAAACTGCAGCGCGTGACCATTGACGTCAGCGAACACCTGTGGGCGCGCATTGACGTGGACGGGCAGGAACACGGTCATGCGTTTGTTCGTGAACGGTCCGACGACCGCACGGCGCAGGTCAGGGTTGACCGCCGGGAGGCGCAGGTGCGCGCCGGCATCGCAGGCCTCGTCATTCTGAAATCGGCTCAGTCCGCATTCTCCAATTACGTTCACGACGAGTTCACGACGCTGCCGGAAACGCGCGACCGCATTCTCGCGACCTCCATGACGGCGACGTGGCGCTACGATGCCGGGGCGCCGTACGGCGCGGCCTGGCAGGCCGTTCGGCGGACGCTGCTGCGGTCGTTTGCCGGGCACGACAGCGAATCGGTGCAGCATACGCTGCACGCGATGGGCCGGGCGGTCCTCGACGAGGTACCGGACGTCGCCGATATCCACATCGTGATGCCCAACCGGCACCACCTGCCCGTCGATCTCACGAGATTCGGCCTCGAGAACAGGAACGAGATCTTCGTCGCGACAGAAACCCCGTTCGGATTGATCCAGGCCACGGTCCGGCGCTCGTGAAGGCCGCATTATAGTGGCCGCCGATAAATCATGAGTTCTCTTGTCGTTCGAAGCGAGCGCGTGGTGCTTCCCGATGGCGTGCGTCCGGCCGCCATTCATGTCGACGACGGCCGGATCGTGAACATCGCGTCACATTCGAACCAGGTGAGCGGGGTACGCGAGCTCGATGCCGGCGAACTCTTCGTCCTTCCGGGCCTTGTCGATACGCATGTCCACATGAACGACCCCGGGCGCGCACACTGGGAAGGGGCGGACCATGCCACACGCGCCGCCGCGGCCGGTGGTGTGACGACCGTGATCGACATGCCGCTCAACTCCGTGCCGGCGACGACTGCCATCACGGCGCTCCAGGAGAAGCAGCGGGCGTTGAGGGACCGATGTTACGTGGACGTTGGCTTCTGGGGGGGCGTCGTGCCGGGTAACACCGCCGCACTCGAGCCGCTCGCCGGCGCGGGCGTCCTCGGGTTCAAGTGCTTCCTGTGCCCCTCAGGGGTTCAGGAGTTCGAGCACGTCACGGCCCGCGACCTGCGCGAGGCGCTGCCGGTCATCGCGCGGCTTGGTCTTCCGTTGCTCGCGCACGCGGAGTTGCCGGATCGCCTGGTCGAGCCGGACGATGGCGATCCGCGCGCGCATGTCACGTGGCTCAAGACGCGTCCCCCAGAGGCAGAGCATGCGGCGATCGATCTGCTGGTCGACCTTTCGGCTGAATATCAGGCGAAGATCCACGTCGTCCATCTCGCTTCATCAGGGGCCGTGCCGTCTCTCCGAGCCGCGCGGGCGGGAGGGGTGCCGATCACCGTCGAAACCTGTCCGCATTATCTTGTCTTCGCCGCCGAAGAGATTGCGGACGGCGCGACACCGTTCAAGTGTGCGCCGCCTGTCCGCGGGAGTGGCAATCGCGAACAGCTGTGGCAGGCATTGATCGACGGCGACATCGATCTCATCGTGACGGATCATTCTCCGGCCCCGCCAGGAATGAAAGGCGTCGACGATGGAAACTTTCTTCGCGCATGGGGAGGGATCGCGTCGCTGCAGGTGGGTCTATCGGCGGTCTGGACCGCTGGTAGGGAACGCGGCATTGCCATCGAGCGGATTGCCGGCTGGATGTGCGAGGCGCCGGCGCGCCTCGCCGGCCTCAGTGGTGTGAAGGGGAGTATTGCGGTGGGCGCGGATGCGGACCTGATCCTCTGGGACCCTGACATGCGCGGGGTCGTGAACCCCTCCGAACTCCATCATCGTCATCCCATCACCCCATACGCAGGGTTGGAGCTGTCGGGGGGCGTGCGGACGACGCTGTTGCGTGGGGAGATTGTTTACAAGGATGGGCAGCTGATGCCGGGAGTTTACGGCAGGATGATAGGGACGCGGTCATGAGCGCTATCACGACGCATGTGCTTGACACGTCACGCGGTCGTCCGGCGGCAGGTATGCCGGTCGAGCTCGCGATCCGGGACGAATCCGGCGCCTGGCGTCCAATCGGCCGCGGCGCGACCGATGCGGACGGCCGTCTGCGAACGCTGATCCCCGCCGGTGAAGTGCTCGTCGCCGGTGTGTATCGGCTGGTGTTCGACGTGGAAACATACTTTTCGGCTGCTGACGTCCGCGGTTTCTATCCGCGCGTCATGGTCGAATTCACCGTTGCCGAAGGGGAGCCGCATTGCCACGTGCCATTGCTCCTCAGCCCCTTCGGCTATTCGACATACCGTGGAACTTAGGGGGTCAGATCTTGTTTCTTGCGCGAATGTCCGCTATGGATGACGGCGATCGAGTGTCCTCTTGAGAGATCAAATGCGCAAGAAACAAGATCTGACCCCGAAGACACGGCTTCGCCGCACGAATGAGATCGTCGCTCGGGATTTCCCGGGGGAGCGTGGCGACCGGCAGCCGGTGCACACGATGTATGGCGGCGCGCACCTGTTCAAGGCTGATTCCGCGTCGAAGCTGGGTGCAGTTGCACTCGCCGCGCTGGACGAATACGCCCCGGACGCTCAGGCACTGGTCACTGCGCTCGGGCTCGGCGCGGACGTCAATGCCGCAGCCGTCCGCGCTCGCATCGTCGAAAAACTCCGTCGCGAGCCAATCGAAGATTTCCGGATAGATTTCGAGGACGGCTACGGCAACCGCATTGATACGGAAGAGGACGGCCACGCGGAGTCCGCGGCGCGGGAGGTGGCGGCGGGTCTGAAAGCCGGAACGCTGCCGCCATTCATTGGCATACGCATCAAGCCGATGTCGAAAGAGCTCCACGCGCGCAGCCTTCGGACGCTGGACGTCTTCGTGAGCACGATGGTGCGGGCGACAGGAGGAATGCTTCCTCCGAACTTCGTCGTCACGGTGCCGAAGCTGATGGCGCCCGGACACGTCGAGGCAGTCGCGTCCGCGTGTGCAGTCCTCGAGCGGAAACTGAAACTGAAAAAGGGAGCGCTGAAGCTCGAGCTGATGATCGAAACGCCCCAGTCCATCCTGGCGCCGGACGGCACCTCGGCACTTCGGCCGCTGGTGGCCGCCGGCGGTGGCCGGGTGACCGGCGCGCACTTCGGAACCTACGACTACACCGCGCTGTGCGGAATCACCGCCTCCTGGCAGCACATGCGGCATCCGGTCTGTGACTTCGCGAAACACATGATGCAGGTGGCGCTTGCGCAGACGGGCGTCCGCCTCTCGGACGGCGCGACGAACATCATGCCCGTCGCTCCGCACCGGGCCACGGCCGGCCGTCAGCTGACCACTGACCAGCGTCGCACGAACGCGGAGGCTGTCCACCGCGCCTGGAAAACGCATTTTGACGATGTCCGGCACTCGCTGGTGAATGGTTATTACCAGGGATGGGACCTCCATCCGGCGCAGCTGCCGACCCGCTACGCGGCCGTTTACAGCTTCTTTCTGTCTGCCCTGCCCGCGGCGACGGCACGTTTGAAGAACTTCGTCGAAAAGGCCGCCCAGGCCACGCTCGTTGGCGACGTGTTCGACGACGCGGCGACGGGTCAGGGCCTGCTGAACTTTTTCGTCCGCGGCCTGAGCTCGGGAGCCCTGACACTCGACGAAGCCCGGCAGACCGGTCTGACCGTCGAAGAACTGCAGGGCCGCTCGTTCCTCAACATCCTCGACTCGCGGCGTGCGTAAGGTCACCTTCGGCGTCGGCAACAGTCTGGACGGCTACATCGCGGCGCCGGATCACGGCGTCGACTGGCTGCAGTGGACCAAGGAGATAGCGGATATATCCGCGACGTACTGGAAGACGATCGACACGGTGCTGATGGGTCGCAAGACGTACGAAAAGGCGCCGAAGGAAGGCTATCCAGGCGTCAGGAACATCGTCTTCTCGCGGACACTGCCGGAAGGCAGCCGAGGGTCACTCGAGGTGATAGCCGCGGATCCCGCCGAGTTCGTCACACGGCTGAAAGAACAGCCCGGCAAAGGCATCTGTGTCATGGGCGGCGGGGAGCTCGCCGCCACGCTCTTTGATGCCGACGTCATTGACGAAGTCGTCCTGAATACGCACCCGGTACTGCTCGGATCAGGTGTTCCACTATTCCCGGGGCTGAAGCGCCGGGTTGACCTGGAGTTGCTCGCGGTAAGGACACTCGAGAACAAGTGCGTCCTTCTCTCCTACGCGGTGCGCCGCTAAAGAGTTCGCCAATCCGCAATCTCCAAAACGGTGTCTAATGCCGTGTTGCACCGTGGCCCGAGATCACCCCCATGAAGCGTTCTTTGTTTGTTCGGTGTTCTGTCTTCCTGTGCTTCCTCTGCGTTTGCTCTGTGGCGATCGCCCAGAACGCTGCCTTGACCGTGGTCAGCACCGGTCCACAGGGTGAGCTCAAGACGCGGGAAGAAGGCAACGAGATCCGCATCGTGTTTTCGGAACCGATGGTGGCGCTCGGCAGGGTTCCCGACAAGGTCACGGCGCCGTTCGTGAAGATCTCGCCGGCGATTGCCGGCACATTCCGATGGTCGGGGAGCACGATTCTCATCTTCACGCCGCAGCAGCCGCTGCCGCACGCGACGGCTTACCAGGTGACGGTGGACACCTCGGCAACCGCCGTGAGCGGACGGAAGCTCGCGAAGCTGGTGACGTTTCGATTCACCACACCCACGGTGACGCTGGAAGAAACGCGGTGGTATCGGCGCGAGGGCTCGGTCGCGAATCGTATCGTTGTCGTGATGCGCTTCAATCAGCCGGTGCGCCCGGCCGATGTCGCGGCCGCGTTGTCTGCAACGCTGGAGCCGCACGACTGGGCCCCGCCGTCGTTTTCGGCCGAGCAGCTGTCGCGGCTGAAGGCGTCAAGCCCGACGGCGCTGGAACAGTTCGAGCGGAAAGTTCAGGCCACGCGCCAGGTGGCGGCATCGCGCGCGCCGGTGCAATTGCGCCTGACGACCGATTGGAACAAGAAGGACTTCCCCCCGTCCCCGAGACTCGTCGTGTTCGAAACGGCGTCGGCAGTTCCTCCTGAGGGATGGGTGAAGCTGACGCTCGGGCGGACGCTCCGCTCGCCCGACGGACCCGCAACTCCGAGCCGTACCCAGACCTACACGATCGAGGGCCAGCGTGCCTTCTTCATCACGGGCTTCAACTGCACGGAGAGATGCGACCCGGATCAGCGCAACCCGATCGAGCTCACGAGCGAGGTCGACGTCAAGACGATCGCCCCGGCAATTTCGGTGCTGGACGTCACCGACAAGACCCAGCCGGTGGCAAAGGCGGACAAGCCGAAGCCCCGGCCCGAATACGCGCTGGACCGGGCCCCGGAGTTCACGCTGGAAGACGTCGGGTACGACGCGCAGCGTCCCAATCGCAAGTACGTCGTGACGGCTCGGGCCGACATGAAGTCGGCGGATGGGCAGACACTCGGTTATCCATGGCTCGGGGTTGTCGACAACTGGCACCTGCGTGCCTTCACGAGCTTCGGTGACGGGCACGGCGTCTGGGAGAAGGACGGCGGCACGACATTGCCGTTCTACGCCAGGAACCTCCAGAACGTTACCCAGTGGGCGAGCCGGCTTCAGCCGTCCGAGTTGATGCCGACGCTCCGGCGGCTCCAGGAAAAAGGATTCAGACTGACGCCGCCTGCGCCGCCGGTGCCGCGCAAGCTGCCCGCCGCGACGGACCGTGTCCAGTCCCATGGCCTGGATTTCTCGAAGGTGCTGCCTGGCGGCACAGGGCTCCTCTGGACAGCCGTCAGAGAAGGCACGCCGATTCCGCGCGCGAACACGTATGGGCCCGCCGGGTCGCAGCGGACGAAGGCGTCGCTCGTCCAGGTCACGAACCTGGGCCTGACGGTCAAAGACAGCCCGCAGAACGCGCTGGTACTGGTGACGCGGCTCGACAACGGCGTCCCGGTCGCGGGGGCGCGCGTCTCGATCGTCCGTCCCGACAACTCGACGCACTGGTCCGGCACGACCGGGGCAGACGGCGTTGCCGTAGCCCCGTCAACTCCGTTGCGGGATCCGGACAACTGGTGGCAGTTCGCATTCATCGTGATGGCCGAGAAGGACGGGGACATCGCGTACGTCGGCAGCGATTGGAACGAGGGCATTTCCCCATGGGAATTCGGCACCGGGATCGATCTCGTGGAGGCGGCGCCGCTCCTGCGCGGCACGGTGTTCACGGATCGCGGCGTCTACCGGTTGGGCGAGGAGATTCATTTCAAAGCGATCCTGCGGCATAACGCCCCCTCGGGAGTCGTTCTGCTGCCCGCCGGCACTCCGGTCATCATCACCGTGCGCGACAGCCAGAACCGGGTCGTGAACGAGCGCACGATCCGCGTCAACAACTGGAGCAGCGCCGAATGGACGATGACGCTGCCGGCCGACGGGTCGCTGGGCAACTATTCCCTGCGGGCCCTGCTCGAGAGCGACCGCCCCAGACCCGCACCCGCTGGCGCCCAACGGCGTGGCGGCGAGCGCATCGACTCCGACGATGACTACCGGCTGCATCAGAAGGCGGTTCACGGCTCGTTTCTCGTTGCCGCGTATCGACGGCCTGACTTCCGCGTCGACGTAACGCTCAACGCCGCAGGGGCCGCCGTGGCCGGCGATCCCTTGAAAGGCGTCGTCACCGCGCGGTATCTGTTCGGCGCACCGATAGGGGAACGTCCCGTCTCCTGGAAATTCCAGGCGTCTCCGGGTTTCGATGCACCGGCGGCGATCACCGACAAGTATCCGGAGGACCGCTGGGTCTTCGTTGGCGAGCCGGACGACGAGAGTACGTTCCAGCCGAGTCTCATTGCGTCGGAGCAGGTCAAGCTTGCCGCCGACGGGCGACTCCTGCTCGACTTGAAAACCGAACGGCAGGCAGGAATTCCACGCGTCTACCGCCTCGAAGGGGACGTCGAGGACGTCTCGCGCCAGCACATCGCCAACCGCGCCAGCCTCGTCGTTCATCCTGCGCCGTGGTACGTCGGCATCAGGAGGCCGTCCTACTTCCTCGATCAGAAGAATGGATTGAAGACGGAACTCGTGACGGTCGGGCTCGACGGCCGGCCGGTTGCGGGTGTTCCCGTGACCGTGACGCTGACGCAGATCCAATGGACGAGCGTGCGCCGGGCGGAAGGGAGCGGCTTCTACACGTGGGACACGGAGCGCAAAGAGATTCCGTCCGGATCGTGGAAAGTCACGACGGCATCGGATCCTGTGGCGCTCGACATCCCGTTCAAGCAGGGTGGATATTTTGTCCTCGAAGCGCGGGGCGATGGGGAGGACGGCCGGTTTGCGGTGACACGCACGTCGTTCTACGTCCTTGGTGAGGGGTACACGGCGTGGGAGCGGTTCGATCACAACAGGATGCAACTGGTGCCCGAGCGCCAGACGTGGAAGCCCGGTGAGACGGCGCGCATCATGGTGCAGTCTCCCTGGGAACGGGCAACGGCGCTCGTCACGACCGAACGCGAAGGGATCCGCAGCCATCGCCAGTTCACGCTGACGTCCACGCAGCAGTCGATCTCCGTCCCGATTGCCGAGAACGACATCCCGAACGTCTTCGTGTCGGTGCTTCTCGTGAAGGGGAGAACCGATCCGGCCCCGTCCGGGACCGCGGAGCCTGACGAGAAGACCGCAGAGGATCCCGGAAAGCCCGCGTTCCGGCTCGGGTATACGGAACTGAAAGTGGAGGACCGCACGAAGCGGTTGACCGTTGCGGTCGCGGCCGACAAGGAGGAGTTCCGTCCGGCCAGCACGGCGAACGTGCGCGTCGACGTGAAGGACCAGCAGGGGCGCGGCACGGCGAGCGAGGTGACGCTGTGGGCGGTCGACTACGGCGTCCTGTCGTTGACCTCCTATCGGACGCCTGACGTGCTCGGTTCGGTGTACGTGCGCAAGGCGCTGCAGGTGATGAACGCCGACAGCCGGCAGCGCATCATCTCGCGCCGGGTCCTGACGCCGAAGGGGGAGACCGAGGGGGGTGGCGGCGGCGCCGACGCGGGCGCTGGAACGATGCGCAAGGATTTCAGGGCGCTGGCCTTCTGGCTCGGGTCGGTGACGACCGGCGGCGATGGCCGCGCGAGTGTCGACGTGAAACTGCCGGAATCGTTGACGACCTACCGGATCATGGCGGTCGCTGGCGACCGCAGCTCGAGGTTCGGGGCCGGCGACACCGAGGTCCGCACCAACAAGCCCGTCACGCTCAAGCCGAGCTTCCCGCGGTTTCTCGCCGTTGGCGATCGCGCGTACTTCGGAGCTGTCGTCGGCAGTCAGCTCCCTGCGGGTGGCACCGCGACGATCACGATGAAGTCGCTCGATCCGAACGTACTGTCGCTCACCGGCGCGCCCGTGCCATCCGTCAGCCAGCCCGGCGCGCCCGTGACACCCGTAGGCCAGCCCTTCAGGGCTGTGGAGCAGCAGGTGAAGATAGGACCTGGTGGGAACGTCGAAGTGCGTTTCGAAGGGACTGGCAAGGCGATTGGACGCGCCCGCGTGCAGATGACCGTCCGGATCGGAAACGAAGCGGACTCATTCGAAGACGTCATCCCGGTCGAAGTCCAGCTTTCCCCTGAAACCGTTGCGGCATACGGGGAGGCTCGCGATGCATCCGCCGCCGAGAAGCTTGCCCTACCTTCCGGTGCCGTCCCCGGCTACGGTGGCCTGAATCTCGAGTTGTCTTCAACGGCGCTCGTGGGTTTGGGCGAAGGGGCGCGATATCTCGTCGAGTATCCGTACGGCTGCGCGGAGCAGAAATCATCCCGCGCGCTGGCGATGCTGCTGGCGGCCGATCTCGGTGACGCATTCATGCTGCCGGGGGTCGACACATCCAAGATGCGCCCAGCTGTCCAGCAGGCCTTGAAGGAGCTCGAGCGCTTTCAATGCGACAGTGGCGGGTTCGCATACTGGTCAGGGTCATGCGAAACGGTCTCACCGTATCTCACGGCGTATCTGCTACAGGTCATGAAGACCGCCTCCGACTTGAAGTACGACGTCGACCGTGGCGTGCGCGACCGGGCATACACGTACCTGCAGCAGCAGCTGGCGACGCCCCCTCCAGTGAATGCGAGCTGGAGACCGGCGTACACGGCGTGGCAGGCGTTCGCGGTCAAGGTGCTGGTCGAGGGAGGAAGAAACCAGGATTCGAATATCAACCGCCTCCACGCTTACCGGGAACAGATGCCGGTGTTCGCCCTCGCCTATCTGCATGATGCGCTGGTCGCGAAAGGGGAGACCGGGCTGCGCGTGACAGACATTCGAAGACGGCTCACCAATGCGATCCTGCCGGAGGCCGGCACGGCGCACGTCAAAGAGCTCGATGATCCGTACCTCGCGTGGTTCTGGAGCTCGAATACGCGTTCGACCGCGATCGTTCTCAACTCGCTGGTGAAAGCCGGCGCGACAGAGGCGCCTGTTCAGCCGATGGTGCGGTGGCTGATGGGGGCGCGCAAGAACGGACGCTGGGGGAATACGCAGGAGAACGCCTACGCCATGCAGGCGCTCGTGAGCTATTACCGCAAGTACGAGCCCGAGGCGCCGAACTTCCGCGCGATCGTGAAGCTGGGGGAGCAGGAGCTCGCGGCCGGGGAGTTCAAGGGGCGGTCGACGACCGCGACGAAGAAGCAGATCCCGCTCACGCAGATCGCGGCGTCGGCGCCGGGGGACGCGGTCAAGCCGCTCACGTTCACGAGGGAAGGAACCGGCACGCTGTTCTACAACGCGCGGCTGCGTTATGCCGTCGACCGGACCTTCCCCGAGCCGCTCGACGCCGGCTTCCGCATCGAGCGGCGATACGAACCGTTCGTCGAGAATGGGCAGAAACCACCGGCGACCGGCTACCAGGCGGGAGATCTCGTCCGCGTGACGCTGACCTTCACCCTGACGAAAGAGCGGCGTTTCGTTGCGGTGACCGATCCCCTGCCTGCCGGTTTCGAGGCGGTCGAGTCGTGGTTCAACACCACCGCGCAGGCGTTGTCGCAGGCGCAGGACCGCCAGTCGGCGCAGCGCGGCGACGGCGAGGTGGCGGACTGGCAGTCATGGTGGCTGGGCGGCGGATTCGATCACGTCGAGCGCCACGACGATCGCCTGCAGCTGTTCGCCACCCGGCTCGGTTCGGGCTCGCATGAGTTCAGCTACATCGCCCGTGCGACGACGGCCGGAACGTTTCGAACCGCCCCCGCCCGCGCGGAAGAGATGTATACGCCCGAGATCTTCGGCCGCACCGAGAGCACTGTCATAGAGGTCAAACGATGAAGCGGTGGAGGCCGACTTTAGCCGGCCTGAGGATGCGTCGGTGGAGGCCGGCTTTAGCCGGCCTGGCTGCCCTCATTGTCACCGCCCTCTGGCTCCGCCTCGGCCCGCTTCCGCCGGGCCTGCTCGACGAAACAGGAATCTCCACGCTCGTCGTCGATCGCAATGGCGAACCGCTCTACGAGGCGCTGTCAGGCGACGGAACACGGAGCGTTCGGTTGAGCGCCGACACACTGCCTCCGATGCTCGTCGCTGCCACCGTGGCCGCCGAGGACCACCGGTTCTGGTCCCATCCAGGAATCGATCCAATCGCGATGCTGCGAGCGCTCGAGACGAACCTCGCCGAACGCAGCGTCGTAGAAGGAGGCTCCACGATCTCGCAGCAGGCGGCCAAGCTGCTGCTGAACCGTCGCGAGCCGGGACGCACGCGCGGATGGACGGCAAAGATCAAGGAAGCCGTCATCGCATTGAGGCTCGAGCATCGGTTCACGAAGCGCGAGATCCTGACGATCTACCTCAACCTCGCTGGCTATGGCAACCAGATCGCAGGGGTTGAACGCGCCAGCCGCGCCTATTTCGGGACAACCGCCTCCATGCTGACGCCGGCACAGAGTGCGTATCTTGCCGGGCTGCCGCAGCGTCCGTCGCGGTTCAATCCGTGGCGCAGCCGCGATCTCGCCGTGTCGAGACAGCGCGCGGTCCTCAAACGCATGGAAGCGGCGGATGCGGTGACGGCGGCCCAGGCGCGCGAGGCTCGCGACGAGACGTTGACGCTGGCGCCCCCCACCGCTCCGTTCGGCGCGCCGCACTTTGTCGAGATGGTGCTCGCTGCCTCCGTTGAATCGCGTCCCGCCACCATCAGGACGACGCTCGACCGAGCGCTTCAGGCGGAAGTCGCAGGAGTCATCGAGAGCCATAGAAGCGCCCTGCAGCGCCACGGTGCGGGAAATGTGGCGGTGGTCGTGCTGGATAACGCGACCGGCGAGTGGCTGGCGTGGGAAGGCTCGGGCCGCTACGACGCGGCACGGGGCGGAACGATCAATGGGGCTGTCGCGCCCCGCCAGCCTGGTTCCGCGCTGAAACCATTCACGTACGCGCTCGCGTTCGAGGAGGGGTTCACACCGGCAAGCGTGCTCGCAGATATTCCGTCGAGTTTCCCGACTGCCGAAGAGGGAATCGTCTACAGC
>JACDCA010000313.1 GCA_013694635.1 Acidobacteriota bacterium
CTCGCGCGATCGGGCGATCGTCACCCTCGACGTCAGCCGCCTCGATCCGGACGTCGGCCGCCTGGTGGATCGCGAGATCACCGGGTCGATCCTCGACCGCGCCGTGCTGGAACGGATCCTTGCCGAGTACCGCGTCGAGCTGGTGTTTCACCTCGCCGCGCTGCTCTCGACACGCTCGGAGTTCACCCCGGTGACGGCCCACCAGGTCAACGTCGAGGGCACGCTCAATCTGCTGGAATTCGCGCAGCACGAGGCTGAATCGCACGGCCAGAGGGTCGTCTTCATATATCCGTCATCGATCGCGGTGTATGGACTGCCCGATGTCGCCGCGAAGGCCCGCGCCGGACGCGTGGAAGAAGACGAGTGGACGCATCCGCGGACGATGTACGGATGCAACAAGTTGTATTGCGAGCAGCTCGGGCACTACTACGCGCGCTATTACAAGCAGCTCGCGGCAGAGACCGCGTCGGACCGGGTCGACTTCCGATGTGTACGGTTTCCGGGCTTGATTTCAGCGATGACCGTCCCGTCGGGCGGCACGTCGGATTACGCGCCGGAGATGATTCACGCCGCGGCGAAGGGTGAGCCCTACGCCTGCTTCGTGCGCCCCGATACCCGCATCCCGTTCATGGCAATGCCCGACGGGGTGGAGGCGCTGCTCACGCTCGCCGCCGCGCGGCGCGAGTCGCTGTCGCGCACCGCCTACAACGTCGGCGCCTTCAATCCCTCCGCCGAAGAGGTCCGCGACATCGTGCTCGCGGCGTTCCCCGGTGCGCAAATCACGTGGGAGACCGACGTGAAGCGCCAGGGCATCGTCGACTCATGGCCCGCCGATGTCGACGACACCGCAGCGCGAGACGATTGGAGTTTCGCCCCGCGCTACGACTTTCAGCGCGCGTTCAGCGAATACCTCATTCCGACCATCAGAGACCGATACAACGCTTAAGGAGTTGAATTCCTTTCCACCCATTCGGGCGGCGGCGTGATTTCTGGAGCCGGTTTCGGTCCGGGGTCAGGGCGTCCGCTGCCTTCGAGCCGGCTGATGGCGCGGACGGTCATGTCGTGGTCGCAGAGGATCTGGCATGACAGACGGACGCCGGTCAGCCCGCGCGCGGCAAGCACCTGCTTTTCGGCCGCGGTCATACGATCAGGCTCGTCGGCGACGAACTCTACCCGGCAGGTCGTGCATCGGGCGTTGCCGCCACACGCGTGCAATTGGTCCACGCCGGCGTCTTCCTCTATTGCGAGCACCAGCCGCTTGTCATCAGGCACGTCCACCGTCGCAAACCCTTCCACTGTCAGCTTTGCCATTGACACGCTCCATCGCTAAAACTATCACGCGCCGTGCCAGAATGGATTCAGGAGGACTGATGCCCGACGGCGAAATGCGCGAGATCCTGGTTCACGGTGGTCCCGACGAAGCGTTCGATCGCGCCGTTGTGTTTGCACGGCGGATGGCGGAGTCCTTCGGCGCGCGCCTCCACGTGCTCTACACGGTCGGGGAGCCGCTCTCGGCCGGCTGGACCGCGGAGGTGAGTGCGGTACGGCTCCCCGAAGTGCACGACGCGATGGCGACCGAGGCACAGGAGCGGCTCGCGTCGCTGATTCCGCTCGAAGACCAGGAACGGCTCGGCGTCGAGTTCGTGCTGCGTACGGGGCCTGCGGCGGAGGAGCTGGTGCGTTACACGACCGAGGAGAAAGTGGACCTGGCGATCGTGCAGTTGCGGAGCGACGACGACACGGGGGCCGCACACGCGCTGCTGGAACATGGCCGCTGCGCGGTGTTGGTTCTGCGATAACCCAGCCCTTTAGGGCTGTCTGACCATGAGAGGATGATTAGCCCCGATCGGCTGCTGTCCGCGTACGCCAGCGGGTGGTTTCCGATGGCCGTGGAATCGGGAGAGATCCGCTGGTTCTCCCCCGATCCGCGGGGGGTCATTCCCCTCGATGCCTTCCACGTCTCGCACCGTCTCGCCCGCGCGATTCGAGGCGGTGACTTCGAGATTGTCGTGAACCGGGATTTCCCCGCCGTCATCCGCGCGTGCGCCGACGCGGAGCGTGAGGGTGAGGGAGCCGGCACCTGGATCAATGCCGAGATCTACGACAGTTATGTGGCCCTGCACCAGGCCGGCTATGCCCACTCAGTGGAGGCGTGGCAGGACGGCCGCCTCGCCGGGGGGCTTTACGGGGTGGCGATCGCCGGCGCGTTCTTCGGCGAGTCGATGTTCCACCACGTGAGCGACGCGTCCAAAATCGCGCTTGCCGCGCTCGTGGACCGACTACGGCAGCGCGGATACGTGCTGCTCGATACCCAATGGGTCACGCCGCACCTCGAGCAGTTCGGAGCAATGGAGATGTCCCGGCGTCGATACTTGGCGTTTCTCGGCGAAGCGCTCGGCAGGAATTGTTCCTTCGCTTGAGAACCTCTAACTGCTAACTCGTAACCTCCAGGTTTTTTTAGAAGTTAGAAGTTATGAATTGAGAGTTGTCATTAATGCACTGTATAGGGTTCGCTCAACGTGAATGGAGCGATCTTCGCGTCGAAACGCTCGCCCCCTTCCGTCACCATCTGATAGGTGCCTTCCATCACGCCGAACGGCGTCGTCAGCGGACAGCCTGATGTGTACTCGAACGATTCTCCGGGCTTGAGGATCGGCTGTTTGCCGACGACACCCGGGCCGCGGACTTCTTCGACCTTGCCCTCGCCGTCGGTGATGATCCAATGGCGGGTCATTAGCTGGACGGTCTCACCGCCGTCGTTCGTGATCGTGATCGTGTAGAGGAAGAACCACTGGTTCCGGCCCGGATCGGAACGCTCCGCCGCGTACTCAGACAATACCTGTATCCGCACGCCGCGCGTCACCGCTTCCGAGGTAAACATACATCCATGATGGACGATTCACGTGGAAGGGAGCAACCGGGACCGTTCGGCCTTTGCCCGCGTTGCGTGAACGTGCAGGTCATCACCAGCAACCGCGGGGCGCGGTTTTTCCTCTGCCGCCTCTCCCTCACCGATCCCCGGTTCCCGAAATATCCCCCGATCCCGGTGGTGGAATGCACCGGATACGCTCCGCGTCCGCTCACTCCTTGACGAAGGGCAGTGGATTGACCGGGCCTTCCCCCCGGCTGTAAATGCCGAAGTGCAGATGCGGGGGCGTGCTCTTCGCATTACCTGTGTTGCCGACATATCCGAGCACCTCGCCGGCCCCGACCCGCGTTCCGGCAGTCACCGCCTGGCGCGACATGTGCGCGTAATAGTGCGACTGGCCGCGTGCGGCGTCCCAGACCCACACGATGTTGCCGCCAAGTTCGCTGGTGCCAACCAGCGTGACGACTCCGTCCGCCGCCGCCACGATGGGTGTGTCGCGCGGCGCGAAAATGTCTATGCCGTGGTGCTGGCGGCGGTTGTTATCGCGCGGGTCGAGAAAAAAGCTCTTCACCGCCGCGGAGGTTCGCCCTGAAACGGGAAAGGTCATGGATGCCGTGGTACGTTGCCCGATTCGCATCTCTCCGCCACGCAGCAACTCCGGCTGGATGCGCAGGATGTATTCGCCGTCCCGTTCGGTTTCGTGCGCCAGACGCGGCTCGACGCCATCCGACACCGCCACCGGCGCGATCGATACCGACTCGTCGGCCGGGAACAGCTCGATGAAGACCATCGCCGGGGCCGTGCCGCTGACGGTGAGCTCGACGCGCAGCAGCCGCCCTCGCTGCAACCGGAGTCGATACCCGTAGGCCTTTGGCGCCGCCGGGCTGTGGCGAACGTCGGTTTCGAGCGGCAATGTCGCCCCGGCCGGATTCCGAAGCGCATCGTCCGCGGCCGCCAGCCAGTCGCGGACGAGCGCTGTCTCGCCGAGGCCCGCGCTGCGGAGTCCGTCCACGTACCGCTCACGCGCCGTGCGTCGGTCGACCAGCCGGCCAAGCTCCGGCCGCTTCCACAGTGCCGCGGCGAGTGCGCTCGCCACGAGTACCGCAACGACAAGGATCCATCGCCCACGCATCTCAGAAAGCGATGCAAAGATCCGGACATTCGTCCCTGAGCTAGCATTAAGGGATGCACACGATTCAGCCGGCCCGGCTGAAGAAGGGTATCCAGGTCGACTCCGTACGCGAGGGCGCGGGCGATGTCACGATCGGGTCAGACACACTCATCCGCGGGAACGCGCTCATTTTCTGGGACCCGATGAGCCTGCCCGGGACGAAGTTCGCCAAAAAACTGGACGCGATCGACACCGACCAGATCACGCCCGCGGCCGACTGCGTGTCGGAGAGCCTCGAGACGCTGGACGAGCGGTGGAAGGCCGGGTCGTTCCGTTACCTGATGCCCGACTTCCGGGCTCGGGTCCATCGCG
>JACDCA010000319.1 GCA_013694635.1 Acidobacteriota bacterium
TCGCGGACGGCTTTGACGACGTCGGCGGTCCGCTCGATGTATGCCGGCGCATTTCCCGGCCCGACGCCGTAGGCCGGCTTGCCGGCGCTATAGGCGGCGCGGACGAGACCCATCCCTCCCGTCGCGAGTATCACGGCCGTTTCGCGGGCCTTCATCAGCTCCTGCGTCCCTTCGAGCGTTACCTGGGTCATCCAGCTGATCGCTCCGTCCGGTGCCCCCGCCTTCCGCGCCGCATCGTTCATCAACTCCGCGGACCGCGTGATGCAGCGCACGGCTGAGGGGTGAGGGCTGATGACGATAGGGCAGCGCGCCTTGATGGAGATCAGGATCTTGTAGAGGGCGGTGGACGTCGGGTTGGTCGTCGGCACGATGGCGGCGACGACCCCGAACGGCTCGGCGATCTCGATGATTTTCCTGTCCTCGAGCCGGCCGATCACGCCGACGGTCTTCATCGGTTTGATGAAGTTATAGATCTTCTGCGAGGCGAACAGGTTCTTCTGGACCTTGTCGGCGACCACCCCGTAGCCGGTTTCTTCGTGCGCGAGGCGCGCCAGGGCTTCCGCCTGCGGCGTGGCCGCAGCGGCCATGGCGTCGACGATGGCGTCGATCTGTGCCTGGGAAAAGTCGGCGAGCGCGGGAGCGACCGATTTCGCACGCCGGACAAGCGCGCGCGCTTCGGCAATCGAAGCCAGGTCGCGATCGGTGGGTGCCGCGGGCTGAGCCATCTGTCGTCGACCAGCGAGGCCGGGCCGTTATTACGCCTTGGCGTCCTTTGACTTGGGGAGGATCTTGTCGACTTCGCTGTGCGGGCGCGCAATCACGTGGACCGAGACCAGTTCACCGACCCGCCGCGCCGCGGCCGCGCCGGCGTCGGTTGCCGCCTTCACTGCGCCGACGTCTCCCCGTACGAGCACGGTGACATACCCGGCGCCGATGTACTCCTTCCCGATCAGGACGACGTTGGCCGCCTTCACCATTGCGTCGGCCGCTTCGATCGAGCCGATCAGACCTTTCGTTTCCACCATGCCGAGCGCTTCGAGTGTCATCGTTGGCGCAAACTACCATATTGCAGTGCCTCCAACAACTGCGGTACCATCCTCGCTCGCCTGATAACCTCCTGTGTCGAAGGCGTTTCCCTTAATTAATGCGCACGAGAGTTGCCGTCTTCGCCTGTCTCCTTCTGGCGGTTACCGCCGGATGTTCCCGCAAACACGCAGCCGACCCTCCGGTAGCGACGCCGTCTGTCACTCTCGATAAAGACCGCGCGGCGATCGGAAGCCCGTTGCGGATCACGTACAAGTTCGAGCCGCTGGTGTCGATCGATGGGGAGTACGCGGTCTTCGTCCACGTGCTGGATCCCGACGGGGAGAAGCTCTGGCAGGATGATCACCTGCCGCCAGTGCCGACCTCCACGTGGGAGCGCGGGAAGCCGGTCGAGTACACGCGAACGATCTTCGTGCCGAGCTATCCCTATATCGGGGAGGCCGTCGTCCGGATGGGTCTCTACAGCACGTCGACGGGGAAGCGGCTGTCGCTGAAGGCGACCGAGTCGGCGCGGCAGGAGTACGAGGTCTCGAAGCTCACCCTGCTGCCCCGGTCCGAGAACATCTTCCTGATCTACCGGGACGGGTGGCATCCCCAGGAGATCGACCCGAACGATCCCACGTCCGAATGGCAATGGACCAAGCAGATCGCGACGATCGCCTTCCGCAATCCGAAGAAGGACGCAACCCTCTACCTTCAATATGACGGCCGCCCCGACCTTTTCACGCCTCCGCAACAGGTGACGGTGACCGTCGCGGGGCAGCCCCTCGCCGCCTTCCCCGCCGACGCCAAGGATCGAGCGTTGAAGACATTCCCATTGACGGCGGCGCAGTTCGGCGCCGGGGACATGTCGGAAATCGGGATCAGCGTCGATCGGACGTTCAAGCCGGCGAGCGGCGACGTCCGGGAACTGGGTATCCGCCTCTTCAACGTGTTCGTCGAGCCCAAGTAGGTCAGGGCAACCTTTCATACGCGACGGGCGGGAACCCGTGGACCTTGAGTTGGCCTCGGATACATCTCGACGGCGGATTCAGGGGCTCGGCTGCAGCTCTACTGTAGCGATTCTGGACACACGCCGATAAGGAGTGCTAGGATGTCCCTTCCAACATGAATCGCAGGGCTTTACTTTGTATGTCGCTGGCGTCCTTTGTCTGGGCGGGAAGCGCGGTGCCGGCCTCGGCTGACATCGTGTTCTTGTCTTCGAAGCGCACGCTGTCGGTCAAGTCGCATCGGATCGACGGGGATTCGATCATCCTGACGCTCCGCTCGGGCGGGGAGGTCACCTGCGACAAGTCTCTGATCGAGAAGATCCTGCCCGACGAAGTGCCGTACCCGGAGCCTCAGCCTGAGTCGGCGCAGCAACTCCAGCGGCCGGACGCCGTTCTGGCGGTGGATCCGGGACTGCTCGAGCAGACCCCCTACGGGGAGATCATTTCCGCGATGTCGGAAGCCCACGGCGTCGATCCGATGCTCGTGCGGGCGCTGATCCAGGTCGAATCCAACTACAAGGCGCGGGCAAAGTCGCACCGCGGCGCCATGGGGCTGATGCAGCTGATGCCGGCCACCGCACGGGAGTATCGCGTCCGCAATCCGTATGACCCGAAGGCGAATATCGGCGCCGGCGTCAAGCACCTGAAGTCGCTGATCGACCGTTTGGGCGGTGTCCCCCTGGCGCTCGCGGCGTACAACGCCGGCGAAGGGGCGGTGAAGAAGTTCAACGGCATCCCCCCCTACCGCGAGACCCGCAAGTACGTCACCAAGATCTTGTCGATCGCGCGCATCAAGTGACACCGGGGCCGGTTGGCTTTTTTTCTGTCAGCTGAAACCCCGTTTTTCCAGTCTAACTTCCAGCAGGACCGCCACTTCGGGCGGGGCGGCTGTTATATAATCCGCCAATCATTACGCCGATAATCTCCACGGGTTCAACGCGTTGCGCCCGTCTGCCCGGGTGGTCCCAATAACGAAATGGAGTTTCGCTGCAGGCTCGGCACCCCGAGCGGCGACATCGTGGAAGGCATTTACATTGCCGACAACGAAGCGCGGCTTCGCCGGGAGCTGGAAGAAAAGGGGCTGTACGTCCTCGCAATCGAGCGCGCCGGGGCGTTTGGCCTGGCCCACGTCGGCCTCCCGCGCCGCCGGCGGATATCCACCCGTGAGTTCCTCGTATTCAACCAGGAGCTCGCGACGCTGCTGAAAGCTGGGATGCCACTGGTCCAGTCGCTCGAGATTCTGCGCCGGCGTGTCAACAACCCCGTCTTCAAGGCCGTGCTGGACGACGTTCACGAACGCGTCCGCGGCGGTCATGCGCTGTCAGAGGCCTTCGAGGGGCATGGCTCGCTGTTCTCGGGGGTTTACACGGCCTCGCTGCTGGCGGGGGAGAAGAGCGGTGGCCTCGAGCAGGTGATCCGGCGCTACGTCGCCTATGTCAAGGTCGTGTCCGCGGTGAAGCGGAAAACGATCTCGGCACTGGTGTACCCCGCCGTCCTGCTCGTGTTGTCGTGCGTTGTTGTGGCCATCATCGTTCTGCGCGTGGTGCCGGAGTTTGCGGTCTTCTACGAGGGTTCGGCCGCGAGTCTGCCTGCCTCGACCCGAGTGCTGGTGGCGATCTCGCAGTTCGCGGGCGCGTATTTCGGCCTGATGGTCCTGTCGGCCGCGGCGATCGCCCTCGCGTTCTGGACGTGGCTGAAACGGCCGGAGAGCCAGGTGCGATTCGACGGCTGGGTCCTGCGGGTTCCGATGCTCGGCACGATCGCCCAGCGGTTCGGCACGTCCCAGGCCGCGCGGACGCTCGCCACGCTGCTCGGCGGCGGCATCCCGCTCGTAAACGCCATCGATATCGCGTCGCGGTCGGTGCAGAATCGGTACATCGCCCGTGAGCTTCATGCCGCCGCGCAGCAGGTGCGCGAGGGCCGCGCGCTCTCGGCGGCGCTGAGCGACCGGAGGGTCTTCCCAGACGTCGCCATCAACATGGTCGAAGTGGGGGAGCAGACCGGTGCGCTGCAGGAGATGTTGAACAGTCTGGCGGATTTCTATGACGAGGAGATCGAGACCAACCTCGGCCGATTCATCACGATCGTCGAGCCGGGGTTACTTATCATCATGGGCATCGTCATCGCGGCGCTCCTGCTGTCGCTCTATATGCCGCTCTTCAACATGTCCAGCGCCCTTGGGTAATCAATGAACGCGAAACCAGCAGCGACGGTCAACGGGGCGCCGGAAGAGCTCTACGTCGGCGCCACCGAGGCGTCCGACGCCGAGCGCGCCGCCGAGGCGGCGCAGGCACGCCGGCTCGCCGAGCGGTATCGGCTCGAATACATCGACATCTCCCAATTCTCGATCGACCACGATCTGTTCCGCGCAATTCCGGCAGACCTGATGCTGCGTTATGGGTTCGTCCCGTATCGACGCGAGGGCACCACGCTGGTCATCGTCGTGTCGGATCCGACCGACCTGCCGATGATCGACGAGCTGGCGGTGCTTCTCGGCACGCAGATCAAGGTCACCGTGGGGACCCCATCGGCGATTCAGTCGATGCTGAAGAAAAGCGAAAGCTCGCAGCGCGTCCTCGAGGAGGCGACCGAGAGCTTTCAGCTTCAGATCCTGCACGAGGACGAAGGAGGAGACGACCAGCTCACGGTCGACAAGCTCACCGCCGACCAGAGCCCGGTCATCCGGCTCGTCGACACGACGCTCTACAACGCGATCCAGCGACGCGCCAGCGATATCCACATCGAGACGCAGGACGATGCCGTGTACGTGAAGTACCGGATCGACGGCGTGCTGCAGCCCGCGATGCGGCCGATCGACAAGCGTTTTCACAGCACGATCATCTCGCGCGTGAAGGTGATGGCGGAGCTCGACATCGCGGAGAAACGCGTCCCGCAGGACGGCCGCTTCAAGCTGCGTCTTCCGGAGAAGACCATCGACTTCCGCGTGTCGATCATGCCGAGCGTCCACGGCGAAGACGCGGTCATCCGAATCCTGGACAAGGAATCGATCAGCGAGCAGTTCCGCGAACTGCGCCTCGACATCCTCGGATTCCCGGAAGACGAACTGCGGCGGTTCCGCAAGTACATCGCCGAGCCATACGGCATGGTGCTCGTGACCGGGCCGACCGGCAGCGGCAAGACCACGACGCTCTACGCCGCGCTCTCCGAAATCAAGTCGATCGAGGACAAGATCATCACGATCGAAGATCCTGTGGAGTACCAGTTGCGCGGGATCACGCAGATCCCCATCAACGAGAAGAAGGGGCTCACCTTCGCCCGCGGCCTCCGCTCGATCCTGCGTCACGATCCCGACAAGATCATGGTCGGCGAGATCCGCGACCCGGAGACGGCGCAGATCGCGATCCAGTCCGCGCTGACCGGCCATCTCGTGTTCACGACGGTTCATGCGAACAACGTGCTCGACGTCCTGGGCCGCTTTCTCAACATGGGCGTCGAACCGTATCAGTTCGTCTCCGCGCTCAACTGCGTGCTCGCGCAGCGCCTGGTGCGCAACATCTGCCTGCACTGCAAACGTCCGGCAAAGGTGACGGCGGCGCAACTGACTGAGTCGGCGCTCGATCCCGCGCTTCAGCAGAGCGGACTGTTCTATGAAGGCTCCGGCTGCATCGAGTGTGGCGGCACCGGGTACAAGGGGCGCACGGCCATCTGCGAACTGCTCGATCTGAGCGACACGATCCGGGAACTGATTCTCGCGCGCAGGCCGACGTCCGAGATCAAGAAGGCGGCACGTGACGAAGGGATGCGATTCCTCCGCGAATCTGCCGTCGAACAGGTCCTCAAGGGCATTACGACCCTGCGTGAGGTCAACAAGGTGACTTTCGTCGAATGAGTGACAGCGGCTTCTTTTCCGGTCTGCTGGCGACCACCCCAGCACCCGCGGCGCTCGAGATCACCGCCCGGCGCATCAACGCCGTCAGCCTGGCTGCAAGCCGGACGATCACGGCGCACGTCTCGGAACCGCTACCCGACGGTCTCGTCACGCCGGCGCTGAACGCGACCAACGTCCACGATCACGACGCACTGGCGGCGACCATCAGGGCGGCGATCGACCGGCTCTCGCCACGGCCGCGGCGCGTCGCGCTGGTGCTGCCGGACACGGTCGCGAAGGTGTCGCTGGTACGGTTCGAAAAGACACCGGCGCGTGTGCAGGACCTCGATCAGCTCATCAAATGGCAGATGCGGAAGGCCGCCCCTTTCCGTATCGAGGACGCGCAGGTCGCATGGTCCGAAAGCGGTCCGGCCGATGGCGGCGGGCGCGAATACCTCGTCGTGCTGGCGCGCCGGGACGTCGTCGAGAGCTACGAGCGCGCGTGCGATGCCGGAGGCGTACACGCCGGGGTCGTGGACATCGCGTCGTTGAACATCGTGAACGCTGCGCTTGCGAGCCGGCCGTCCACCACGCCTCCTGGGGACTGGTTGCTGATTCATATCGCGCCTGGTTACGCGACCATCACGGTCGTTCGCGCCGGCCGCGTGATGTTTTTCCGCAACCGCCAGTTCGAAGGTTCGGCGGAAACGGATCTGGACGATCTGGTTCACCAGACGGCGATGTACCACGAGGACCGTCTGTCCGGAGCCGCATTCGCCCGCGTCGTGCTGTCGGGGGCAACCACGCTGGAGGGGGCGTCTGCCGAGCGCGGACGGCGGCAGATCGAGGACCGCCTCGGCGTCAAGGTGGAAGCGCTGGACGTGCTGCGCGGCGGCGTGACGGTGCGCGATGGCACGGCGGCAGGTCCGGAGTTAATGGACAACCTGGCGCCTGCGGTCGGGGTCCTCGTACGCGAGAGACCGGCACTGGCGCGGGCGGAACAGGTGGCCTCATGATCCGCACGAACCTTTCCACTCGTCCTTTTTATAACGAACGCGCCGTACATCTGGTAATTGGCGCCGCGTCGCTGATCGTCCTCGCGCTGACCGTCGTCAACGTCGTTCGCGTGCTGACGCTTTCGCAGGAGAACACCGAGTACTCCCGGCGCATCAACGGCGACCGGGCCGAGATGGAGCAGCTGGCAACCGGCGCGACGCAGGTCCGCCGCGGCATCAACCAGAAGGAACTGGAAGTCGTCGTCGACTCGGCTAGGGAGGCGAATGCGCTGATCGATCAGCGGACGTTCTCGTGGACGGCCTTTTTCAACCGGATCGAAGCCACCATCCCTCCCGACGTGATGCTCTCGTCGGTGCGCCCGACGGTCAAGGACGGACAGAGCCGCGTCAGCCTGGTGGTGCTCGGCCGGCGCATGGAGGACATCGACGAGTTCATGGAGCAGCTCGAGGCGACCGGCTCGTTCTCGGACGTCCTGCCGGCGCAGCAGGATCGTACTGAGTCAGGGTTGTATCGGGTACTAGTCGACAGCGTGTATACGGGCACCGTCCAGGAGACGGCAGCCCCGCCGTCCGTCTCGCCGCCAGCCGCTTCACCCGCCGGCGCCGAACGGAAGTCTGGAGCCGCGCTGTGACGCCATACCGCCGCGTCATGGCTGAGAAACGGCGTTTGATCTGGCCGATCGTGATCGCGCTGCTGCTCAACCTGGCGATGTTCGCGCTGGTCGTTTACCCCCTGTCGAACAAAGTGGCATCGGGCGAGCACGAGGCGGAAGCGTCTGCCCTGGCGCTGGCGGCCTCGAAACGGGATTATGCGAGCGCACGACAGACTGTCACCGGCAAGCAGCAGGCGGATGCGGAGCTGACGAAGTTCTACGAGAACGTGCTGCCGCCTGATCTGAGCGGCGCGCGCCGGATCACGTTCGTCCGGATCCCCCAGCTCGCACAGCAGTCAAACCTGCGGCTCGAGACGCAAACGTCGTCGCCGTCCAAGGTGCGCGACAGCGATCTCGGCAAGCTGACGCACACCGCCGTACTAACAGGCGAGTACCGCGACATCCGGCGGTTCATCCACCAGCTCGAGACCTCTCCGGAGTTCCTCGTCCTCGAGCGCGTTGAGCTGACACAGAACGAGAGCGAGTCGGCGCGCGGCATCACGGTGAATGTGCAGGTCGCCACCTACTTCCGGGCCGGCGATGGCAACTGAGACCCCCGCTCGCGCAGCGGGCGGGCCGCGTCCGTGGCTGATGGTCCTGCTCGGGCTGGCGGTGGCGGCGCTGATCGGGTCGCAAATGTTTTCCGGCGATCCCGCGGCACCGAGCGTCCCAACAACGACGGCTGCGCCGCTGTCGCCGCAGTCAGGGCAGCCTCAGAGGAACGGGACGAAAGTCGATCCTTCCGAGCTCGATGTCAAACTGGAAGCGCTGAGGCAGCCACCGCCGGCTGCCGGCGCCGCGCACAGGAATCCCTTCCGGTTCAAGCCGGCACCGCCGCCGCCTCCGCCACCGCCGCCGCCACCGGTGAAGCCGGCGCCGACGACGCCGATCGTGCCGGTGGATCCGGGGCCTCCTCCGCCGCCGCCGATCACGATCAAGTTCATCGGCCTGCTCGAAACCGCCGGCGGGAGAGTGGCCGCATTCACCGACTGCCGCGCGACGTTTCCGGGGCGCGAAGGGGGCGTCATCGAAGGGCGCTACCGTATCGTGAAGATCGGGATCGAATCGGCGATCGTGGAGTACGTCGACGGGCGTGGCCGGACGACGCTGCCGCTGAACGGGCAGGCGCAAGCCTGCATGGGCAGGTAGGGGCTTGGGGCCAGGGGTTGAGGGCGAGGGAATCGGGGTCTTGTTGGACGGTGGCGGCGGGTCGCGGACAGCTGAGAGCTGAGAGCTAATTGATGAAACAGAAGCTGATTGTGCTGATGGTGGCGATGGTGCTGGCCTCGGGCTGCGCGGCCGGCCGCGCGTTCCGGAAAGGACAGGAAGCAGCGCGCAACGGTGACTGGGACGTGGCTGTCACCGAATACACGAAGGCCGTGCAGGAAGCGCCCGACAAGCCGGAATACAAGATCCAGCTGGAGCGGGCCATGCAGACCGCTGCGCAGAATCACATCAGCCGCGCCCGTGAGTTCGAAGAGAAGGATCAACTCGACGCTGCACTGATTGAATACAAGCGCGCTGTCGATCTCGATTCGACCAACCGCCTGGCCGCCGCCAAGATGGTGGAGCTCGAAAAAGTGGTGCGCGACCGTATCGAGTCCACCCGCCCGAAGCCGCAGATAGACAAGCTGCGCGAGCAGGCGAGAGCGATGGGGCAGCCGATCATCAATCTCCAGGAGCGGCTGCCAAGGCTGTCGTTCAACAACGCAAGCCTGCGCGGCATCCTCGACTTCATCGGGACCAGCGCCGGCATCAACATCTCCTACGAGGCAAGCTATCAGGACCGCGCCTACACGATCAATCTCGACGACGTCACCGTGGAGCAGGCGCTGCAGCAGATCATGTTGGCCAATGGCCTCTTCTACAAGGTGCTCAACCAGAAGACGATCATCGTCATTCCCGACACGGCGCCGAACCGGGCCAAGTACGACGAGATCGTCGTCCGCGTCTTTTACGTGTCTCACGCCGATGTCGCGGAGGTGGCTCAGATCGTTCAGGCCATGGTGCGAGTGGGGGGGATGCCGGTGCCCCCGCAGGTGCTGGCGAGCAAGACGGCCCATACGATCACCGTGCGCGCGACCGCGCCGGTCGTGGACGTGATTGAGAAGATCATCCGCGCCAATGACAAGCCGCGCGCGGAGGTCGTCATCGACGTGCAGATCCTGGAGGTGAATCGCCAGCGCGCCAAGCAGCTCGGGTTGAACCTGAGCGAGTACGCCGCCGGCCTGACATTCTCTCCGGAGGCCGCGCCCCCGAATACGTCCGGCGGGTTTCCGCCGGCCAATCCGCCGCCGTTCAATCTCAATACGATCAGCCAGGGGATCAGCACTGCCGATTTCTACCTGACGGTTCCGACGGCCGTCGTGCGATTCCTCGCCACCGACCAGTACACGAAGCTGATCGCGAAGCCGCAACTCCGCGGCGCGGAAGGTTCGAAGCTGACGCTCAATCTTGGTGATGACATTCCGGTCATCCAGACGGTATTCGGCGCGGCGGTCGCCGGGGGGTTCGCGAGCATCCCGCAGTCGTCGTTCACCTATAGATCGGTGGGCGTGAACATCGAGATGACCCCCCGCGTCACGTACGAAGGAGACATCCGCCTCGAACTGTCGGTGGAGAGCAGCGCGCTCGGGCCAAATATCAGCGTCGCCGGCCAGGACGTGCCGTCATTCAGCTCCCGCAAGGTGACGACGACGATTCGACTGCGCGAAGGGGAGTCCAACCTGCTCGCCGGCCTGCTGCGCGATGACCAGCGCAAAACCCTGACCGGCTTCCCCGGCATCATGCGGCTGCCGATCCTGCGATCGCTGTTCGGACAAACCCAGGATGAAATCAGCCAGTCCGATATCGTCATGCTGTTGACGCCGCACATCGTGCGGACGCACGAACTGACCGCGGCCGACCTGGCGCCGATCAACATCGGCACGCAGAGCAACATCGGTTTGACAGGACCCCCTCCGCTCATTGCGCCCGACGCGGCTGCCGTCGGGACGCCGCCGTCCGCCGCAGGAGTAGCGCCCGGGGTTCCTCCACCGGGCATGCCCCGGCCGCCGGTCACGAGCGAGCCCGGCGCCCAGCCGGTGAATCGCCCGGCGCCCCCTGGCACATCGGCGGTGCCGACGCCGATTACTCCGCAGCCC
>JACDCA010000325.1 GCA_013694635.1 Acidobacteriota bacterium
CATGAGTGTCGTACGGGCGCGACGCTTCGCCGTGCGCGGTGAAGTAGATCCAGCCGCCCTTCGCATCTACGTCCACCACTCGCAGCACCGGGAACTGCCCGGTGGTGAGACGCCGCACCAGCGTGCCGTTGATGTTATAGAGGTAGAGATGGTCCCAGCCGTCGCGCTCCGAGAGGTAGAGAAGCCTCTTGCCGCCGTCGATCAGAGTGACCAATCCGCTGTCCCACCGAGGCACGGTGCCGAGACCCCGGACAAACGTCTTCTGCGTCTCTTCCAGAATCGTCCTCACCGCGCCGCTGTCCGGGTTCATACCCATCAGCTGCATCTTCTTGTGATCCCGGCTCATGCGATGGAACAGCAGCTCGGAGCCATCCGCCAGCCAGCCGAACATGGCCAGGTAGCGATCGTTTTCATCGGGAAGCTGCGCCTTGACCTGCGTCCGCGCCAGGAGATCCACGACGTAAATCTGGGTGAGCCCCATGCGCGCGCCGGCCTTCGCCAGTGGCGCGAACTCGACCTCATCGTTCTGTTTGAGGTGGTGGACGATGGGCTGCTTCCAGACTTCGCGATCGTCGCGCTTCATCACCCCGACCCGGAAACTGTCCGGCGCCCATTTGGCCAGGGCGGCGCGAGAATTGTCGAGTGCGCCGATCCGCCATTCGAAGTGCTCCACGCCGTCCGTCGTCAGCGGCACTTCACGGCCGTCGTAGGTCGAGCGCGCGTAGAGGTTGTAGCCCTTCTCGCCCAGCAGCCAGCGGCCGTCGGGAGAGAGGCTTTCCCGGACCTGGGGATTGACGCCGTCATCCCGGACCAGTCTCGGTTCACCGCGTTCCAGTTCCTGGCGCGATGGCATCGTGAGCTTGCTGATGCTGTACGTCGCCAGCGGCATCACATAATCCTGCCCGGCCAGGGAAAATCTGATCGTCCGTTCTCGATCGAGGAAGCCGAACGTCTCGAACGGAAGTCCCCTGTACGGAGGCTCGTGTCCGAGCACCGACGCGAGGGCGGCGCGCAGCCGTGGCGTGTCGAACAGCGGCGTCTTCGCTTTCGCGGCCGGGTCGACCTTGTAGATGACCGTGTTGTCGGGGGCCCCGTCCGCGTACCAGAAACTTCCGTCGGCCATCCACCGGGCCCGCACCACACCGCCCCGGGTCATCGCGGCAAACGTTCTGGCGCGTCGGTACATTTCCTCGCGGCCGGGCGGCGCGACTGACCGGTGCTTCAACTGCTGCGGAAGGGCGAGCGCGGCCTGGAGTGACGGAATAATTGAAGCGGCCAGCAGCGCGGCAGCCGACCCGGCGACAAATCTTGTACGGAAACTCAATGTTCTCCTGAGAGCGAGGTTGAGACCGAGCACGAGAGATTGTATATTGTATTTAACACGCTCCATGGCGACGACATCAAAGAACGCGGGAAGATGAGGCCCGGTGCCTTTCGAGGGCAGATCGGCGTTGGTGTCGTGTTCGTTCTGTGCGCGAGCGGCGCGGCGGTGACGGATGGGCAGGCACCTGCAACTGCGGTCTCACCAACGACCGGAAAGGCACTCTACGAATCCGCGTGTATGAGCTGTCACGGCCCTGACGGCCGCGGCATGCCTCGAAGCGCCGTGGGTTTTGACATCCCCGTTCCAGATTTCACTGACTGCAGCTTCGCGACACCGGAGCCTGATCCCGACTGGGTGACCGTCGTCCAGCACGGCGGCCCCGTGCGCGCGTTCGACCGCCGCATGCCTGCGTTTGGCGGTGCGCTGAGCGCGGACGAAATCAAACAGATCCTCGGCTATATCCGCGGGATGTGCACCGACGCGAGGTGGCCGCGCGGCGAACTCAACCTGCCGCGTCCGCAACGTACGGAGAAAGCCTTCCCCGAGAACGAAACAGTCGGGACAGTGGCGATCGACCCCCGCGGCGGTGGCGCCGTGACCACGGAAGTGATCTACGAGCGTCGCCTGGGGCCCCGCAATCAGTACGAGATCAAAGTGCCGTTCGAGCTGAACGGAACGACGCCCGACGGCTGGCAGCGGGGTCTCGGCGACATCGCGCTCGGCTTCAAGCGCGTGCTGAATCACTCGCTGGAGCGTGGCGCGATCCTCAGCGCCGGCGGTGAGGTGATCTTTCCCACCGGCAAGGAAGAGCGAGGTCTCGGAGGGGGAACGACGGTCTTCGAGCCCTTCATCCTGTTCGGCCAGATGCTGCCGCGAGACTCGTTTCTCCAGGCCCACGCGGCTCTGGAGCTGCCGGCGAACCGCGATCGGGCATCCAACGAAGGATTCGTCCGTCTGGCGGTGGGACGCACGTTCGCCCAGAACGCCGGCGCAGGCCGCGCGTGGTCGGCGATGATCGAAGTACTCGCGAGCCGCGAATTCACGAGCGGCGCGCGGACCACGTGGGACCTCGTGCCGCAGGTTCAAGTCACGCTGCCGACGCGGCAGCACATTGCGGCAAGCGTTGGCGTCGAGATGCCCGTGAACGAACGGAGGGGGCGCGGTCCGCGAGTGCTGTTCTATCTGCTGTGGGACTGGTTCGACGGCGGTTTCTTTGACGGCTGGTAGATGAACGCGAGAACGCACACGGTCCTGATCGGTGCCGCATCATGCGGATGGCTCCTGACGATGGCGTTTGCCTCGGCGGCCGGTCCGCAGCGCCCGGTTGCCGAAGGCGCCGCTGTGCCTGCGACATCGACAGCCATCTCGAGAACGGCGTTCGACGTCTCTGACAACTGCATGGCGTGCCACAACGGGCTGACGACATCGGCCGGAGAGGACGTTTCGATCGGCGCGAACTGGCGCGCGACGATGATGGCCAACTC
>JACDCA010000337.1 GCA_013694635.1 Acidobacteriota bacterium
CATCGAAGGCATTTACCAGAGCCCGATTCTCGTCCAGTGGCAGCGCGGCGCCAGCCCGACGCGCGCCCTCGACGTCACCCTCACGCGTTTCGTCTAACGCAATCGCGTTTTTTCACCACAGAGGCACAGAGAAGAGAGCTCTCTGTGTTCTCTGTGCCCCTGTGGTCAGTTTCCCGACGGCGGCGCCGGCGGTCCGAACATCGCGTCCTCCATCGGCGCATTCGCTTCCATCTTCTCCGTGTACGTGGCGAATGACTGCGCGGGACCGCCTCCGACACGGTCTTCGTCAACGGCGAAGGGGAACTTCACACCATTGACTTCTTTCCAGTCGCTGAAATCAGACACGAAGGTGTACTGGCGCGCGGGCGCTCCCGCTGGAGCATTGGCCGGAGGGGGCAGCGTGACCGTGCCGGCGTGCCGCCTGTCCAGATAGGTCGCCGTATCGATGTAGATGTGACGGACGACGCCTCCTTTGGTGGTGACTTTGAGGTTGTAGCCCTCCCAGCCGGTCAGCGCCTCCTTGCCTTCGCGGGTGACCGTGTGCCCCTTCTCTTTCCAGTCGACCAGCAGGCCGTCGAAATCCCCATCGATCTCGCGCGCCTCGGTTGCAAACTGTGGCGCCCGCGTGGTGACCTTTCCTCCGGGACCCGAGTCCCAGACCGCGTCCGCGTTGATGCCGCGCGGAACGGCGGCCGCCTGGCCGAGGGCCGTCTGTTCGAACCGCACCAGGGCTGGACGCTTCTTGAACACGACGACCTTGACCGACGTGAACGGTGTCGCGACCGTGCGGGTGATCTTCAGCGTCTGGATCGCCTTGATCTTCTCGTAGCTGCCGCGCGCCGCGAGGTGTTTGGCGACGATGTCGTCGACCGATTGCGCCGATGCGGGGACCGCCAGGAGCGATGCTGCGGCCGCGGACGCGGCGGCGCACGCTGTCAGAATTCTCATGCGAAAGACCTCCGGATTTGTCCGGTGATTATCCTCCGAAAGGACGCGCCGTCTGTCCAGGTGGGACCAACGCCCGGTTCTGCGGTGTGAAGGTCCACGTTATGATGCTTTGATGGTCCGATCCCGATGAAGATCCTCGCCTTCGTCCTCCTGGCGCTCATGGCGCAGAGCTCTCCAGACGTCGAGCTCATGCACCGGCCGCTCGACGCGATACTCGACGTCTACGTCCGCGATGGACTGGTTTACTACCGCGCCCTGAAGTCCGAGCGCGCCCGTCTCGACCGCTACGTGTCGTCGCTCGACGTGCCCCCCGCGACCTACGCGGCGTGGTCGCGCGAGCAGCAGATGGCCTTCTGGGTGAACGCGTATAACGTGTTCGTGCTCCGGACTGTGATCGACAACTATCCGATTCGCGGGCGGAGCGAGGCGTATCCGGCCACCAGCATCCGGCAGATTGCCGGCGCGTTCGAGCGGACGAAGCACCGGGCCGCTGGACGGAGCGTGACGCTCGATGAAATCGAGAAGACGATCCTGCCGGCCTTCAAGGAGCCACGCCTGTATCTCGCGCTTGGCCGCGGTGCGCTCGGCAGCGGACGGCTGCGGAGCGAGGCGTTCACCGGCGACCGGCTCGCCGCCCAGCTCGATGCCGTCCAGACCGATTTCATGACGCGCCGGTGGATGATGAACACGGACCGCGCGGCGGACGTCCTGTCGGTGACGCCGATCATCAGCTGGCACGAGGCGGAATTCATTGCCGCCTATGACAAGGGGGATTCGGGACCACTCGCGAAGCGCTCGCCGATCGAGCGCGCGATCATCGCGTTCATGACGCCGCGGCTGTTGCCGCTCGAGAAGGAGTTCGTGCAGAAGAACGCCTTCCGGGTTGTCTTTCACGCGTTCGACTGGCGTCTGAACGACCTGACGGGCGGCAGACCGGACTGATGGATCTCGGCCTGACCGACAAGGTCGCGATCATCACCGGCTCGAGCCGCGGGCTCGGGCTCGCGACCGCGCGTGCCCTGGCGGCGGAAGGCTGCCGCGTCTGCATCTGTGCGAGAGGTCCGGACGGGCTGCAGGAAGCCGCCGCTGAGGTCCAAGTATCTGCGAAACGGCGCGATGTCGTCCTCGCGGTGGAGGCTGACGTGTCGACCGCAAGCGGGATCGAGTTGGTGCTCAACCGCACGCTCGAGAAATTTGGCGGTCTCGACATCCTGGTGAACAACGTCGGTCGCGCGACGGGCGGGGATATCGCCGAGACGTCCGACGCCGAATGGCAGGCAGCCTTCGACGAGACGCTGTTCCCCGCGATCCGTGCGTCCCGCCTTGCCGTTCCGCACATGAAGGCACGCGGAGCCGGATCGATCATCATGATCGCGTCGATCTGGGGGCGCGAGTCAGGCGGACGGATGACCTATAACGCGGTCAAGGCCGCCGAGATCAGCCTGGCGAAGGCGATGGCGCAGCAGCTGGCGCCGTCCAACATCCGCGTCAACAGCGTCGCTCCCGGGTCGATCATGTTCCCCGGCGGCTCCTGGCACAAACGTCAGCAGGCAGATCCGAAAGGGATGGAGGAGTTCGTCAAGCGCGACCTTCCGTTCGGCCGTTTCGGCCGCGCCGACGAAGTGGCGAACGTCGTCACCTTCCTCGCCTCGGACCGCGCCAGCTGGGTCAGCGGCGCCTCGATCACGGTTGACGGCTGTCAGAGTCGGTCGAATATCTGATTGGCGATCAGCGATCGCCGAAGGCGCGGATCGACCACGTCCCCGAGTGCCTGCCGGCTCGCCAGTTCCCGCATGCGTGCCCAATCCTCCGAGCGCCACCAGGAACAGCAGGCACGTCAGCGTCATTCCTGCGCTCGCTTCGACCATTGCCAGAGGCCTGCCGTCACCGACCCTGGCAGCCCCTGGCCCAGTTGCCGCGCGACCATACACAACTGGCCACGATGGTGGGCCTCGTGCGCCACGAAGTAGTTGAGGAAGTGCACGACGTCGTTCGGGAAGTTCTGCCACGCCGCCCGAGGCACGACGCCACCTTGCGCGATGCCGATTTGGAGCAGCTTGATGATCCCGTCGCTACTCCGCGACAGCGCGCGCAACAACTCCGGCCCGCGAACGCGGCGCGGATCGACTGTCTTGGGCACCGCGACACCGAGCTTCGCGCCCATCATCTTGATCCACATGCATCGGCGTTGTGGATGTGGGCCGCGATCATCCGCACCGTCCGGCGTGGAATGCCGGGAACGGCGCTCGACCAGAGCTCGGAGGGCAGGTTCTCGATGAAATACATCGTCACCCGATTGTTCGTCCGCCAGGCGGCGATCAGCAAGCGACCGGTCTCGAGATCTGTGGGCACATCCGTGGCTATTGGCGATCTCGACTCTTCATCGAGCACGGTACGATGAGGCTGTTGTAATTCGCATCCTGCCGATAGATGAATCGACGCGCGTCAACATCCAGAATCATATCGGTGCTCGCGATTCGCCCGCGCCAGACCTGCACCCACAGCAGCTTTTCATTGAGCCAGTTTGCTCGCACACCGCCGCTGATGTGATTGCCGAGCCGAACTCTCAGACGTACCTTGCGTGCCTTATTCCCGATGATATCGATGGACGTGCTCCAGGGCCCAGGCTTTGTGGTGTCAGGCTCCCGCATTGCGAACCACGCCGTACCTTGCGGGGTTCCCTGAAGGC
>JACDCA010000351.1 GCA_013694635.1 Acidobacteriota bacterium
GTCAGGTTTCACTTCGCCGAGCTGATCGCGTCGGCACCATGGCGCGCCGGCCAGGTGGCGCTCATCGGCGTCAATCCGGCGGCACTATCCGTCTGGCAGCTGTTCCTCCTCGTCTGCGTCCTGTTTCATCATTCGAACGTGGAGATTCCCGTGCGGTTCGAACGCTGGATCAGCCGGATCATCGTGACTCCTCGAATGCACGGCATCCACCATTCCCGCGCGCTCGATGAAATGAACTCGAACTGGTCCACCGGCTTGACGATCTGGGATCGTCTGCACGGGACGCTCAAGCTGACATCCCGCAGCAATCGGTCACAATTGGCGACTCAGGCTTCGATGGCGGCCGCGACGTAGGCCTCCCGATGATGCTCTCCCTGCCATTCGCCTCCCGGCGCACCGACCGGCACGACCCCGAGGGTCATTCCGTGCCCGGTGTCCCGTCCCATCTGCTGCTGCCTTGAGGCCAGTCACGATCAGCGTCGTGATACCCGTGTGGCGTGACACGGCGCGACTGGTCGCGCTGCTCGAGAGCCTGCCCACCCGTCCGGACGTGCAGATCATCGTCGCGGCGACCGCCGCCGAATGCGCCGAAGTGACGGACGCTGCGGCCGTTCGACCGGACGTCTTGTGTGCGTCAGGCCGCGTCGGGCGCGGAGCGCAGATGAACGCGGGGGCGCGTGTGGCTACCGGCGACCTGCTGCTGTTCCTTCACGTCGACTCCACGCTTCCGGCGCGGGCATTCGAGGAGATCGCCCGCGTGTGCGACGACCCAGCTGTCGTCGGAGGCTTCTTTCGATTCGCCCTGGACGCGCAGGGCTGGCGCGCCCGGCTGATGGAGTGGGGCACGGCTCAGCGATCGCGCTGGTTCGATCTGCCATACGGCGATCAGGGAATATTCGTCAGGCGCCGGACCTTCGAGACGCTGGGCGGATACCGGGAACTGCCCCTGATGGAAGACGTCGAGTTCGTGCGGCGCCTGCGTCGTGCCGGACGGCTCCACCGGTCGCCCCTTCGACTCGTGACCTCAGCCCGCCGCTGGCGGCGAGACGGATGGTTCCGGAGGATGGGCGGGAACTGGCTGTTGATGACGCTCTACTCCGCCGGAGTGGATCCACGGTACCTCGCGCGCCGCTACGAGGGGCGGCGTCGCGCTGTCGTCGCGGTCCTCGCGCGCGCGCCGTCGAGCCCCGGCAAGACCCGCCTGTTCGAGTCGCTGAAGATCGCGCCTGACCCGGCGCTCCTGAAAGCCCTGCTCGCGGACACGATGGCGGCGGTCGACCGCGTCCCCGGCGTGGATCGCGCGCTGGTCTACGCGCCCGCGGACGCCCGTTGTGAGATGGAGTCGATCACGTCCGGGGCATGGACGTGCATCGAGCAGCGTGGCGGGGATCTCGGCGAGCGCATGGCGGGGGCGTTCGAGGATCTCCATTCGCTGGGCTACGAAAAGATCGCGCTCATCGGGTCGGACCTGCCGAGCCTGCCGCCCGGCGTGATCTCACGTGCGCTGCAGGCGACGACGGGCCGCAGACCCGGGGTCGTGCTGGGTCCAGCGTCCGACGGCGGCTACTATCTGGTCGCGCTTCAGCAGCCAGCGCCTCGACTCTTCGACCAGATTGCCTGGGGGTCGTCGTCCGTCCTCGAGCAAACCCGCACTCGCGCGACCGAGCTGGGGCTCGCCGTACGCCTCATCGACGAATGGTATGACGTTGACGATGCCGAGTCGTTGCAATGCGCCGTCGGCGACGGCCACGCGGCTCATGTGACGGCGTGGTGGAACGCTCACGCCCGCGGCAGGAGCGTCTAGGTTGAAAGCCAATCTACTGATCTCGTGACCTCCTGTAAACACGCTATCGTCGCCGATCGGCTTCGCTCTGCTTCGGTTTCAGCGTCGCGTCGTCGTTCAGCCCGAGCTCCTGCTGGCGCGCAGGTGAAGAACCCTCCGGCGGAAAGCCGGCGCCCATCCGAAGCTCCCGCCATTTCAACTTGACGTTGGCGAGTCGATGCGTCGGAGCGGTGTACCCGAAGGCGCGGAACTCACCGGGCTCGACCTTGCCCTTTTGCGCGACGAAGCTGCTGAACGCTTCCGTCCAGGCGTCGAACGAGGCCAGAACCTTCGGCTCTCGAATCATGTCTTCGGCCTGGTTGTCGCTGTACTTCCTGCCTTCGCCGAACTGCACGTGCGTCCACAGGTGATCCGGGACTTCGATACCCTGTACCGGCACTGCTAGACCATCGGACCGTAACTCTCCCGTTCATTGTCCGCCCGGCTGGATTTGGCGGACGCGTGGGCCATCATCGCAGGATCCTGGGCCGCCAGGTCTCGTCGATCT
>JACDCA010000352.1 GCA_013694635.1 Acidobacteriota bacterium
GCGGCAGCCCCGGCGCTCGCGGACCCGATCAAATTCGCCCGCTATCCGCACGTCGCCAACGGCCGGATCGCGTTCTCGTACCACGGCGACATCTGGATCGCCAACCAGGACGGCTCCAGCCCGATGCGGCTCACCGCGCACGTCGGGCGCGACAGCTTCCCCCGATTCTCACCGGACGGCAAACTGGTCGCCTTCAGCAGCAATCGCTTCGGCAATGACGACGTGTTTGTCGTGCCTGCGACCGGAGGGGAACCCCGGCAGCTGACGTTCAATACGACCGGCGACACCGTCCAGTACTGGACGCCGGACGGCAAGGGCGTCGTCTTCGCGTCGCAGCGCAGCGCGAGCCCGTGGCGCAGTCCGCTCTACGTCGTTGCCGCCGACGGCGGTTTGCCGCGCGCGCTCGACATGGACAACGCCAACACCGGCATGTTCAAGCAGGATGGATCGCTGGTCGCGTTCACCCGCAAGGGAGGCGCCTACTGGCGCAAAGGGAACCGCGGCAACCGCACCGACGACATCTGGATCCAGGACGTCAACTCGAAGAAGATTTCCAGACTGACGGACCTTGACACCAAGCAGTTCCGCACCTGGGTACACGACACGTACCCGATGTGGGGCGCGGACGGGCAGGTCTACTTCGCGTCCGAGCGCGACGACATCTTCAACCTCTGGCGCGTCTCCCCCACCGGCGGGCAGCCGGCGCAGGTCACCAGGCATCGCGCGGACGGTATTCAGTTCCCCTCGATCAGTCCCGACGGCAAGGTGATCGCGTACGAGAACGAATTCGAGCTGTGGACGCTCGACGTCCCGAGCGGAACGCCGAAGAAGTTGACCATCGACCTCGCGTTCGACCCGAAGGACAACCTGATTACCTGGATCAGCCCCAAGAACAAGCCGGAGGGGTTCTCCCCCTCTCCCGAGGGGGATTACGTCGCGGTGGACTTCCACGGCGAGATCTTCGTGGTACCGACTGACGCGGAGGTTGGCGAGAAGACGCAGGTGACCAGTTCCCCGTCGCGCGAGCAGGGACAACTGTTTTCTCCCGACGGACGCTACGTCGCCTACCTTTCCGACGAAACGAAGGAACAGGAAGTGTGGGTGTTCGACCGCACGACCGGCGCCCGGAAGAAGCTGAGCGCGCACCCGTCCTTCAAGGACGGCGCGATCTGGACACCCGACTCGAAGAAGCTCGCCTACGTCGCGGCGAACCGTCTCTTCACGGTCGACGCCGACGGCCGCAATGCAACCGAGCTCGGGTACAACGAGGCCGGCGGCTATCAGGTCTCCGGCGCGTCGGCCGACAGCAAGTGGCTCCTCTACACGAGACGAGACGACGACCAGAACGCCGATGTCTACCTGTTCGATCTCGCGACGAAGAAGGAACACAACGTCACGGCGAACCCCTTCGCCGATACCCGCGGAACGCTCACGCCGGACGGTAAGTCCGTGGTGTTCATCTCAGATCGCGACGGCGGCGTTCAGCATCTGTTCATCGTCGCGCTGGAGCGGCAGAAGGAAGATCCGAACGATCCGATGGTGAAGGAGCGGCTGAAGAAAGCCACGCCGCAGCGCCCTGAGCGACCCGCCGGTGCCGCCGCGCCGCAACCGCCGCCGCAGGGGCCGCTGGTCGTGGAGACACAGCGCATCGACCGCCGCGCCGTCCAGCTCACCCGCGGTGATCAGCCGATCGCTGCGTACTTCCTGTCAGCGGACGGCAAACTCATTTACTTCCGGGCGACGGATGAGCGCGGGCCTGGACTCTTTTCGATCACGATCGACGGCAAGGACCGCAAACGGGTGTCGGACGGCATGTTCGCCGGCCTGACGCCAACGCAGGATCGGAAGAAGGTCTTCTACCTCCAGGACCAGGAGCTCTATCAGATGGAGCTCGCGGGAGAGAAGAAGAAGACGAAGATCGCTTTCGATTTTTCCGTCAAGGTCGACCAGCGCGCGGAGTGGGCGCAGATCCTCGACGAGAGCTGGCGCGTCATGAAGTACCGGTTCTACGACGAGAAGATGCACGGCCGCGACTGGAACGCCATCCGCGCCAAGTACGAGCCACTGCTCAAGTACGTCGGTGAAAACCAGGACGTCTACGATCTCGCCAACGAGATGATCGGCGAGCTGAACGCGTCGCACACCGGCGTCAGCGGTCCCCCCAGCCGCGTGATTGAAGACGCGTACCAGACGCGTCAGCCAGGGTTCGAGCTGGAGCCGGCCAATGGCTATTACCGGATTTCGCACATCTACCGCGACGGGCCGGCCGACAAGGAGTGGCTCGATCTGAAGGTCGGCGACTACGTCGTCTCGATCGACGGCAAAGCCCTGAAGGCGGGCGACAACTACTGGGCGCTGCTGAACAGTCCGGTGAACGAATACGTCACGGTGGGTGTGACACCCGCGCCGCCCGCCGGGGGAACGGCTGCCGAGAAGAAGGTCAGGATCCGTACGCTCCCGAACCTCGGCGACGTGAAGTACGAAGAATGGGTGGCGACCAGCCGCGCGTTCGTGGAAAAGGAAACACGCGGCCAGATCGCGTACGTGCACATCCGCGCGATGAACGCGCCGTCGCTGAGGCGCTTCCAGAATGAGATCAACCAGTTCTCGAACAAGAAAGGGATCATCGTCGACATCCGCTTCAACGGCGGCGGCAATATCGACCAGGAGCTGATCGACATCCTCGAGCGGCG
>JACDCA010000365.1 GCA_013694635.1 Acidobacteriota bacterium
ATCGTGGGTGTCCTGACCTGTTCTGCGCGGGCGAGGTCCGAGATCCGCAGAGGTCCGGCAAACACGACGACCGACAGCGCCGAGAGACGCGCGGGGCTGAGACCCGTTGCCGCGTCCGCCTTCCGCACCCGCCGGAGCAGGTGAATGGACGCCGCATGCAGCGCATCCGCGAGCCTCTCGACGCTGTCCGACGGGGGAGTTGCACGCGCGGCCATGATGCAGTATAAGCTTAGTTAGGCTTACTAACTATCAGCTTTGGTCCATCGGCTTGATCTGGAGGACTCAGTGCTCGACCCGAAATCGGCCATTCTCTCCGCGCTGTACAACCGTCAGACGGAGGAGGCGGAGCGGCTCGCCGAGGGGGCCGCGGAGTTGACGATCTGGGAGGCGGCGGCGCTCGGCCACGAGGACGCCCTGGACGCGCTGCTCGATCGTGACGCGGCCCTGGTCAATGCCTTCGGGGCGGACGGCAATGTGCCGCTCGGCCTCGCCGCGTTCTTCGGCAAACTCGATGCGATGCGGCGCCTGCTCGACCGCGGCGCGGACGTTGGCCTCGCGGCGCGCAATGTCATGAACGTCCAGCCCCTGCACGCCGCAGTAGCGGCCCGCAGCGCGGAGGGGGTCGCGATGCTGCTCGCGCGCGGTGCGGACGTCAACGCCAGGCAACAGGTGGGCTACACCCCGCTGATGGGCGCAGCATCCGGCGGCCGCGACGACATCGCCGATCTCCTGCTGCAACGGGGCGCCGATCCGTCCCTCGTCAGCCAAGACGGCAAGACCGCCGCAACGGTCGCTGCCGAGCACGGTCACACCGGGATGGCTGCGAAGCTGTCGGAACAGTAATCATTCTGGCCATTCGCGCAACGGCGCTTCCCGGAAGCGGACACCGGGCTGGTTCGAACACGCGTGCAGCGTGCGCCCGCGCGCAATACGGCAATGAATCGAGCTGGAGCCGTGGCACGGTACTCACTTCGACGCGCAACCGTGGAGACGATACTTCAGGACGTTCGCTACGCCGTTCGTGCGCTCGCGAAAGCACCGGCGTTCACGGCGGTGGCCCTGGTGACGCTGGCGACGGCCATCGGCGCGAATGCCACAGTATTCAGTTTCGTCAATGCGCTGCTCTTGAGCCCGCCGGCCGGCGTGCGGGATCCCGGGTCGCTGATTGCGATTTATACCAGCGATTTCAGCAGCGGACCCTACGGCGCGTCGTCGCTTCCCGATTACGAATCCATTCGAACCGACACGACGGCTTTCGCGGAGCTCGCGGCCCTTCGCGAAGAGGCGGCAACGCTCGTGCGGTTCGGCGACGCCGCGGAGCGCGTCCGCACCGTGGCAGTCTCGGGCGAGTTCTTCGCCATCGTCGGAGTCAGACCTCTGGCCGGCCGGTTGATTGCCCGGCCGGATACCTCTCCAGACCAGCCGAACGTGGCCGTCCTCGGCCATGCGCTGTGGCAACGTGCCTTCGGCGGCGATCCGGCGGCGGTCGGGACGACCCTTACCGCCAATGGCGTCCCCTACACCGTGATCGGTGTCCTGCCGCCCGATTTCACAGGCCTGAATCTCGGAAACGCATTCGATGTATGGACGCCGCTTTTGCAGGACGGCGCTTCGAACCGAGGCAACCGCTCGCTCTCGGTCGTGGGGCAGCTGGCGAATAACTCAGATCTTCTGCAGGCGCAGGCACAGCTCGATGGCGTGGCGGCACGTCTCGCCGCCGAGTACCCGGAGAGTAATCGAGGCACTCTCGCGGCACCCGATCGGCCGCGTCCGATGCGGGTCGTCGAGCACTCCCGGATGCACCCGTTGTTCAGGGGTCAGATCGCCATGATCTCGGGGGTGCTGATGGCCCAAGCCGTAGTCCAGCCCTTCAGGGCTGCATGTGCGAAGGGGCGTCCAGCCCTTCAGGGCTGCCTCCTCGCTCTGTGGACGCGACTAAGCCAGTCGCCGAAGAATGAAGCACTTCAGATAGTAGGTTTCGGGGACGGTCATCAGGATCGGATGGTCCCGCCCCTGCAGGCGCTTTTCGACGACGGCGAGATCGA
>JACDCA010000415.1 GCA_013694635.1 Acidobacteriota bacterium
CCCCGAACCCCTCGGTCGCCTACAGCCGTGAAGGCGCAGGGTTCACAGAATTCCTGCAGCTCGAGCAAACCCTGCTGCCGTTCGGCGCTCGGGGGGCACTGTCGCGCGCGGGCGCTGCAGCCACGACCGCCGGGGAAGCGGAGCGGGATGCCCGCCTCTGGCAGCTGCGGTCGGAGGCCGAAACGGCAATCGCTCACCTCGTCGCCGAGCAGGACCGGGTGGTCTCTACCGAGGCGGCGGTGCGGGAAACGGAACGGCTGGTGGAAACGTTGCGCGTCCGCGAGCGCGAGGGTGAGGGCTCGCGCTTTGATCGGCTTCGCGCCGAGCAGGAACTGGCCGACGCGCGACTGGCCCTGGCCGGTGCCGTAGGTGGTATGCACGCAGCGCGCGCCGTTCTCACGGCGCTGCTGCCGCCGGACGTGGTCGTCACTCGGGTCACGATCACAAGCAACCCTCCCCGCCTGTCGATCGACACCGAAGCGCTCGTTTCGCGCGCGATGGCATCGCGGCGGGAGTTGCTCGTGCTGAAGGCCGCGGAGTCGCGGGCGGTGCACGAAGCGGAGGCCGCCCGGTCCGTCAGGCGCCCCGCGCCAACCCTGACGGCTGGCCTGAAGCAGGCAGACACGGGCCGCGCGGATCGCGAGCGAGGCGGGTTCTTCGGCATTACGGTGTCGATGCCGCTGTTCGATACCGGCGCCCGCGAGGCCGCTCGCTGGCAGGCCGAACGGTCCCGCGTCCAAGCGGAGTTCGCGCATGTCGAGCGGGGCATTCGCGCCGAGATCGCCGGCGGAGCGGAGGTGCTGGCCGTCCGTCAGGCAGCGCTCGCCTCGCTGCCTGACGACGCGGCGGCGGAAGAACTCGTGCGGACGGCAGAAGTCGGCTATCGCGAGGGTGAGATGGGCATTCTGGGGCTGCTCGACGCGGTGCGCACCGCGGCGCGGGCACGGGAAAGGAACATCGAGGTGCGGCTGGGTACACGGCTCGCACAGATCGCGCTTGAACGCGCGGTGGGAGAAGTTCTGTGGCCCTGAGGCACATCGTCTTGTTCGCGGTTTTTCTGGCCGCCGGATGCAACCGCGCCGCACCGCCGCGCGAGGAGCCTCCCGAACTGGAAGGATTGAGCGAGACCCGCTGGACGCCGCGCACCGAGCTCTTCGTTGAGTTTGCGCCGCTGGTCGTCGGCGAGACGTCGAGGTTCGCGATCCACCTGACGCGGCTCGACACCTTCAAAGCAATCACCGATGGTCGCGTCGAGGTTCATCTCCGGGGCGGATCCGGTCCACCCGAAGTGTTCCGCGTCGACGGACCATCGCGTCCGGGGATTTTCGGTGTGGACGTGAAGCCGGCGCGCGCCGGCACGCGCGAGCTGGTGATCAGGCTTCAGTCGACGGCGGTGTCGGACGAGCAGATCGTCGGAACCGTCAGCGTCCATGCGAACGCCGAGGCGGCCCGCGCTGCAGGCGACCATGGCGAGGGCGGTCCGCCTGGCATCAGCTTCCTGAAAGAGCAGCAGTGGGTGATGGAATTCGCCACCGCCGTCGTGCAGGAACGCGCGCTGCAGGAATCTCTGAGGGTGCCGGCCCAGGTCGTGGCGCGGCCGGGCGGAACGGCCGACGTAGTCGCGCCGACCGCAGGACGCCTGTCGACGGTCCGCGACGTGACCGTTGGCAGCACGGTAACGCGCGGGCAGGAACTCGCGCGAGTGGTTCCGCCTCCCTCCGATCCGTCGGAGGTGCCCCAGGTTCGGCAGTTGAGAAGCGAAGCGGTCGGCGCGCTCGACTTCGCCGTGCGGGACCGCGAACGGGCGGAGCGTCTCGTCGCCGCGGGCGCCGCGCCACAGCGACGCCTCGAGGAGGCACGGACGGCAGAGGCCCAGGCGAAGTCGCGAGTGGCGGCGGCCGATGCCCGCCTCGCGCAGCACGACGCGGCGCGGAGAGGGTCAGGTGGCGGGACGCAGGGGGCATTCATCGTCCGAGCGCCGGTTACCGGTTCGGTCGCCCTCCGTGAAGCGGCGACCGGCGCAAACGTCACCCAGGGCGCGGTCCTCTTTCGCATCATCGATGCGGCGCAGGTGCACATCGTCGGACAGGTCCCTGAAGGCGACGCCGCGCGCGCGCGGCAGGCCCGCGCCGCGGAAGCCGAAGTCGAGGGGCAGCCTGGCCGCGTACCAGTCGGGCGGCTGGTAGCCGTCGGGAAGGTCCTCGACCCTCGGGCGAGGACGTTGCCGATTCTCTTCGCGCTCGACAACCGCGTCACCGCCTTCCCGGTCGGACAATCCGTTTTCCTCCACCTGTTATTCGGGCCGACGTCCCCACGCCCCGCCATACCCGCGTCGGCGATCGTCGACGATGCGGGGAGGCCAGTCGTGTACGTGCAGCGCGAAGGAGAGACATTCGAGCGCCGTCCGGTCACGCTGGGCGGCCGTGCTGGCGGCCTCGTGCACGTCCTCGAAGGACTGAAACCGGGCGACCGTGTCGTAACCAACGGCGCCCACCTCGTGCGACTTGCGTCACTCTCGACACAGGCCCCGGCGCACGGCCACGTCCATTGAGGCCTGCATGATCGACGCACTCATCCGCTGGTCACTCGGTCACCGCACCCTGGTCGTCGCGATGGCCGTCGCGTTTCTCGTGTGGGGGGGCTGGACCGCTACGCGCATCCCGCTCGACGTCCTTCCGGATCTCACGGCGCCCAGCGTGACGATCCTTGCGGAAGCACCGGGTATGGATCCGCTCGAGATCGAGTCCCTCGTCACGTTTCCCATCGAATCGGCGCTGAACGGCGCCGCCGGTGTGCGCCGGGTCCGCTCCGCGACGGCGGTCGGTGTCGCAGTTATCTGGGTCGAGTTCCAGTGGGGAGAAGACATCGCCCGCGCCCGCCAGACTGTCACTGAAAAGCTGTCGCTCGTGACCGATTCGCTGCCGCCGGCAGTCCGGCCGCCGTTTCTGGCGCCGGTCTCTTCGATCATGGGAGAGATCGTGTTCGCCGATCTGGAGTCGGATCGCCATTCACCTCGAGAGCTGCGGACGACGGCAGAAACGGTCGTCCGCCGTCGTCTGCTGGCAGTGCCGGGTGTCTCTCAGGTGATCGCGACGGGTGGGGAACAGAAGCAGTACGAGGTCGTGCTGGACCCAGAACGGCTCGCAGCCCACTCGGTCACCCTCGACGAGGTGGAACGCGCCCTGGCTGCCGCCAACCGGAACGCCACCGCCGGTTTCCAGGCGGCGGAAGGGCAGGAGTATCTGGTGCGCGGCCTCGGGCGATTCACCGACCTCGGGTCCATCGGCGCCGTTGCGGTGAAAACCGGGGACACGACTCCTCAGCTGGTGCGCGATCTCGGCACCGTGCGCGAAGGGTCCGCGATCAGGCGGGGTGCCGGATCGCACAACGCGCGCCCGGCGGTGATCCTCGGCATCCAGAAGCAGCCGGGGGTGAACACTCTCGATCTGACGCGAGAGATCGACGCGACGCTGGACGACATCCAGCGGTCGCTGCCCGAGGGGATGCAGATCCATCGGGATCTCTTCCGGCAGGCCACTTTCATCGAGCAGGCGCTGAGCAACCTGTTCAAAGCGCTTCTCGAAGGCGCCGCGCTCGTGGTCATCGTCGTCGTCGTCTTCCTGATGAACGCCCGGGCGGCGGCGATCACGCTGGTGGCGCTTCCCTTGTCGCTGGTCGCCGCGGTCATCGCCATGGACCGATTCGGACTCACGATCAACAGCATGAGCCTCGGGGGCCTCGCGATCGCCATTGGTGAGCTGGTTGACGATGCAATCATCGACGTGGAGAACGTGGTCCGGCGGCTTCGTGAAAATGCCGCCAGGCCGGAAGCGGACCGCTTGCCCGCGCTCGAGATCGTCTATCGCGCAAGCACCGAGATCAGGACCTCGGTGGTGTTCGCGACCGTGATCGTCGCGCTCGTCTTCCTCCCGCTGTTCCTGCTGGGCAGCGTGGAAGGACGGCTCCTCCGTCCGCTCGGGTTTGCCTATGTTGTCGCGCTGGCCGCTTCGCTGCTCGTCGCGCTGACGCTGACGCCGGTCCTCTGCTCGTGGCTGCTCCCGCGCGCGAGGATAATCGCCTCGGGCGCCGAGCCACGGCTGACGCGCTGGCTGAAGCTCCGGTACGAACGCTGGCTCAATCATGCGTTCACGCACTGGCGGGTGGTGCTTGCGGGCGCTGGCGTGCTGTTCGTCGGCGCCGTTGCCGGTGTGCTGTCGGCGGGACGGTCCTTCCTGCCGGAATTCAACGAGGGAGCCCTGACCGTCAGCGCTGTCACAGTACCGGGAACCAGCCTGGCCGACTCGAACGAGCTTGGCAACACGCTCGAGCGACTGCTGCTCAGCGTCCCGGAAGTTACGTCCACCGGACGGCGAACGGGCCGGGCGGAACTCGACGAACATGTGCAGGGTGTGGAATCCGCGGAGATCGACGTCCGCCTCGAGAGCAAAGGCCGGCCACGCGATGCCGTCCTCGAGGAAATCCGCGAGAAGGTCTCGCTGCTGCCCGGCACGAACGTGACGGTCGGGCAGCCCATTTCTCACCGCATCGACCACATGCTGTCGGGCACGCGAGCCAACATCGCGGTCAAGGTCTTCGGCGATGACCTTCAAGTGCTGCGCGCTCTCGCCGCACAGGTGCAGGGGGAAATGGCGCAGGTCGAAGGGGTCGTGGATCTGTCGACCGAGGCGCAAGCCGACATTCCGACGTTACGGGTGCGCGTCGACCCGGCCGTCGCGGCGCGGTACGGCCTGCCGCCTGGGGAAGTCGCCGAAGCGCTGCAGACCGCACGCGTGGGGCGCACCGTCGGGCAGGTAGTCGAAGGCCAGACGGCATTTCCGCTGGTGATCCGCTACGAACGTGATGACTCGCCGGACGTCGACGCCATCGGCGCGACGAGGATCCAGACGGCCGACCGGACGCAGATCCCGCTGTCAGCCGTGGCCACCATCGACCGTGACCGCGGACCCAACTTCGTGATGCGTGAGAACGTCCAGCGCCGGATCGTCGTGCAGAGCAACGTTGCGGGGCGCGACCTCCGCAGCGTCGTCGGCGACATCCAGGAGCGGGTCGGCCGGAACGTCTCGATGCCGCAGGGATATCACGTCGAGTACGGCGGGCAGTTCGAGAGCGAGGCTCAGGCATCGCGCCAGTTGCTGTGGCTCTCGCTCGCGGTCATCGTC
>JACDCA010000422.1 GCA_013694635.1 Acidobacteriota bacterium
CGCCTATCTGACCCCGCCGGCGTCGACCGCGACGACCTACTTTTTCGGTCCGCGCGACGAGTTCCACACTGAAGGGCAGATCCGCACCGATCTGGCGGTCAATTACCTCTATCGGATTCCGAGAGCGGGCGGGATGCAGCTCTTCGCGCAGGTGCAGGTACTGAACATCTTCGACCAGTCGCAGCTCTGCGCCTGCGGCAGCACCGTGTTCGGAACGGGGAGCGCTGCCAACGCCGGCGGCGTCAACCTGCAGCGCATCGACACGACGGTGCTGACGTCCGGGACGACCGCGTCCCGGTTCGCTACCTTCAACCCGTTCACCACGACGCCGGTGCGCGGGGTGAACTGGGACTACGGTCCGAACTTCGGCACCGCGGTCAACCGCTTCGCTTATACGACGCCGCGGACGATCAGGGCGTCGTTTGGGGTGAGGTTCTAGACAGACGTGCGGCCGGCCGGGTCTGCCCAGATCCGGCTGGCCGCGTCGACCGCTGGCTGTCGCGCGAACGCCCGACGGCCCACCAGGCGCGCAACCCCTCGCGACTGAACCGGATGGGAAGCGGCACCAGCGCCGGATTCTCCTCGATGATCGCGCGCAGCATGGCGCGCTTCGATGCCGGGTCGGCGCCCGACAGCAACGTCATCGACCCGCCGTCGCCGCCAGCGCCATTGACCTTCCATCCGGCAGCGCCGTGCGCGGCCGCAATCTCGAAGACGCGCCGCGCGTCCTCATGTACGAGTTCCGCATGCAGCTCCGACTGCGCCGCGGTGTTGTCACGCATCGCCGATCCCAGCGCGTCGAAATCGCCCGACAGCAAAGCATCACGTGCTGCTTGTGCCGCTGCGCGCAACGCTGTGAGCTGAGGGCAGTCCGGCCCTGCTCGCTCAAGGTTCTCCCACACTTTCCCGTGCACGGTTGAGGAGCGGTGCGGACGGCCAAGGTAAATGAGCGCGAGCCGCCGCTGCAATTCCCGCCGGACCCTGTCGGTCAGCGTCAGCTGTGACACGACCGCCCGGGGATATTCGGTCATCTCGATAAAGTTGGCGCCGCCGAACGCGGAGCAGATCTGGTCCTGAATGCCGCACTGCCGTCCGAGACGAACGGCTTCGACGACATGCGCTGTGCTGGCGATCTCCTGGATTGTGCGATGACCCTGTGCGAGTCGATTCAACCCGCCAAGCATCGCAACGACCACTGCCGCGGACGTGCCGGTCGACGCACCCGCCGGCGCATCCGACCGAATCGTGACTTCGATATCCACGTCGTCCGGGGGCCTGATCTCATGAAGGGCTGCTTCGAGCAGGGGATGCGGTTTCCAGGCGGAGCCATCGAGGGCCGGCGCGTACCGTGCCGCGTAGTTCTGTACGTCGAGCACGACGCGCGCCTGCCGGCTGCGCGGAGGATAAACGTCAATTCGGACCGCGACCAGCGGGCGTACGGCAATGTTGAAGACCTTGCCCCACCGAGCAAACCAGGTGTCGGTCCACCCTCCGATGTCGCAGATTCGAATTGGAGCCGTCGCGTGAATGGTAGCGATTGGTTCGCCTCGGCATTTCGCGGCAGTCGGCAATGGAGACCTCGTGAGCATCAGTTTCGCTGCTTCTTCGCGCGCACGCAATCGACCGGTGCGCCGAGGAGCTGCCCAGAGCTCGCCGGCGAGAAGGAGGGGGTCCTCTCACCACACCTTTTGGCCGCAAATCGGGTCTGTACGGTATAGACCTTCAGGTGATTGACCGTGAGCGGATTTCGGGGCTGGTGTCGGCCGCACAGCAGGGAGACGCACTCGCCTTGGCTGAGCTGGTCCGATCGCACCGGATCGAGTCGTCGCCTATGCGACAGCGATCCTCGGCCCCCCGCGTGACATCGCGATGGCAGTGGCTGTGAGTCGTGCTCTGTTGCGGCTGTGACCCGACGGACCCCAGACGTCGATTGTAAGCGGCGTAAATGTGGGCGCGACGCCGGCGTCACCGCGTCTGCGTCAGTCGATAGAAATTTCCGCTGCGTTCCAGCAGCACTCCTGCGGTAGGGTCCGGGAAATTGAAGAATCGCGGATCGGGCCGCTGGCCGGCTGTCAGCCCGGGCAATGTGATTGACTGCCCGTTCTCATCGACCAGGTTCACCGGGCTGCTGGCCGGCCCTGACGCGCCTATGACAGCGACCCGTCGGGCAGCACCACGAGTGCGCCCCCGTATGGCCATCCGATCGGACCTGCAACGCCGTGATCGCCCTGGGGTTGGACAATTGCGTGCCGTCTAAGGCGTACTGACACAGCACCTGCCACCCGTCCGCTCCGGGTCGCGGTGAGACTCGTTGTGGAACACCGGGCGGTGCGTTTACCGCCGTAAACATCTCGTAAACGAGGGAGCCCGTGGCATCGTCGGCGACGTTCAGCACGCTCTCCCTGCCCGTGAGCGTGATGCTGGCGGGCGCGCTGGTGGGAGTCGGCAGGGTATACATCGATGTACCGTCCCAGCGGTAAATGTATCCCGATTGATCGATCAGGAGCGGCTGGGAGCCGGCCGTCACCGGAGAGGTCGGGTTTGTGTATGTCGGGATCTGACCAACGAAGTTCAACTGAACCTCCTTGGAGGTCCTGACTGCACCGGCCAATTGGGCCGACTCGTAGGCTTCGATCTCGGTGATGCGGCTCCAGACATCGACCGGGCGAGTGACCCAGACGCGGATGCGGGTCGTGGTGATGGCGGCAAAGGTCAGCTGACGCCAGACCAGCGTGTTGCCGGTAATGGTGCCGTCCGGGACGGGCACCCACCCGGTGCCGGTCCAGTACTGGACCTCGAAGTCGCGCAGCCCGTAGAGACTGAACGTCATACTCTGCGTAGGCGCACTCGGGGCGGCATAGTTGTCCTGCACCGAAAAGACGTCCACTTCGTTGATGGTCTTCGCGCCGGCGAAGGCAACTTCGACCCAGTCCGGCCAGGTGTTGAACGTGGCGTCATTCCAGTACGTGAGGCCGGGCCGGAGGCCATCGATGGCCGCGGACGCGGGGTAGCCCGTATAGGTGGACGAGGCGGTGGCGACGCCGCCGTTACTGGCCAGGGCGACGTTGGTGCGCGCGCCCCCCGCCGGCTGTACGGTGATGGTGACCGCGGCGGAGGTGCCGGTCGCCCCCAGGTTATCGGTGGCGAGGGCGGTCAGCGCGTAGGTGCCCGCGGCGACGCCGGACCATTCGAGCGCGAACGGCGCCGTGGTGTCACTGCCGATCGACGTGCCGTTGGCATAAAAATCGACCCGCGCGACGGTGCCGTCCGGGTCCGTGGCGGTCGCGCTCACCGGAATGGAGGCCGGCGCCACGAAGGTCGCCCCCTCGGCAGGCGCCGTCAGCACAGCGGACGGCCTGGCGTTGGGATTCAAATCCAGAAGTGACTGGAAGACATTGAGCCGCGCGCCGGACACCACCAGCCCTGCCCACGCCGCGAGGGGGTCGGCGCTGTCGAGCAGCGCCGCCTTGGCAGCCGCGACGCTCATCGTCGGCGCATGCGCGAACAGCAGCGCCGCTGCTCCCGCCACGTGCGGGGCCGCCATGCTCGTGCCGCTCGAATACGCATAGCCGCCTCCCGCCGTGCTGAGAATGGTGACCCCCGGCGCAGCCAGGTCAACCGAGGTCGCGCCGTAGTTCGAGAAGCCGGCACGATTGTCTGCCTGGTCAGACGCCGCGACGGCGACGATACTCGGCGATGTGAAGCTCGCTGGATCAAACGGCGCAACGTCGTTATTCGTGCCTTTATTCCCGGCCGCCATCACGCTGAGGATTCCCGCATCCCCGGCCGCGTCGATAGCGTTCTTCAACACCGTGCCTACTGCGCCATCGCGCGCCCCTCCCCAGCTGTTGTTCGTGACGCGGACGTTGACGCCGCGGCTTTTCTGCTGAACGACGTAGTTGAAGCACTCAACCGCACCGGCGTCGGTGCCGTTACCGGTCGCATCGAGGAATTTGCAGGCGAGGATCCGCACGTTCCAGGCGACCCCCACCACGCCAATCGAGTTGTTCGCCACGGCACCGATCGTCCCGGAGGTATGGGTGCCGTGCCCCTGATCGTCCATCGGGTTCGAGTCGTTGTTGACGGTGTCGATGCCGAACACATCGTCCACGTACCCGTTCCCGTCATCATCGACCCCGTTCCCCGAAATCTCATTCGGGTTCCTCCACATGTTCGCCGCCAGATCCGGGTGGTTGTAATTCACGCCGGTATCGATATCAGCGACAACGACCGTCGAGGTGCCAGCGCCGAAGTTGTTCCACGCCGACTGCGCATCAATCCTCTGCATGCCCCACAGGTTGCCATCGAGCCAGTACGGGTCGTTCGGCGGTGGGGGCGTCGTGATATGGCGAACGTAGTTCGGCTGCGCGTCGAGCACGTCGCTGTCGGCGCGCAGCGCGCGCACCGCGGCCTGGACATCGGCACCCGGTGGCAGCTTGAGATGCTCGATGTTCAGCTCCTCGAAGCGTCGAAGCGCCTTGGCGTTGTGTCGCGCGCGGGCGGCGGCACGCCGCCCCTCGGTGACTCCAGGCTTGAACTGAACCAGCACTTCTTCCGGTACTTCTGCCGCCCCAACCAGCGACGCTGCGGAAATCTGATGAGCGTGAGGCGTCTCGACGAATATCGGCGCGGACGCAAGTAGCACCACCAGAACCGACGCGAGTCGACGCGCCGTTACGAGCTGGAACATAGATGTGATATCCGATCGTTCAGTAACCGTAGGACCAGTAACCGTAGGACGGGCAGGTCTGCGCAACAGGGATCCATGATCCTCGCAGGAAAAATCGTGGTGGTCAAGCCATAACGCGCGTCGCTCGAGCGAGCCGGCCAGGGCATGCATCGCCTCGCACGCTCTGCCACTTCGGCGGCTACCGGCTTTCCATCCAGCCGCTTAGCTCCCGTCTCACGATGGCAGCCAGGCCGTTGCGCCAGGCAGGAGCGTCGTTGAGGCACGGAATGTAGTGAAAGTCTCGACCACCAGCCTCGAGGAACCGCTCACGGTAGGTGATGTTGATCTCCTCGAGCGTTTCCAGGCAGTCAGCGACGAACCCGGGACAAATCACCGCGACGCGCGCCTGTTGTCGTCCGAGCTCGACCAGTGTAGCGTCGGTATAGGGCTTCAACTACTGTTGTCGCTCGAAGCGCGATTGGTAGGTGACGATCATCCGGTCGCGCGGCCACCCGAGCCGCTCGAGAACACCTTCCGCCGTCCGCTCGCAATGCTGGGGATATGGGTCTCCTTGGTCGGCATGCCGCTGCGGCAGACCGTGAAAGCTGACAACGTACCGATCGGGTTGCCAACTGCAGCCCGCCAGGGATTCGCGCGCACGCAATCGAACGGTGCGCCGAGAAGCTGCCCAGAGATCGCCGGCGAGAAAGGAGGGGGTCCTCTCACCACACCTTTGGCCGCAAATCGGGTCTGTACGGGCAGCTCGCGGGGAATGATCCGTCGCTCGTCCGCGCTCACTACGAATACCGCACGCGCTGTCGTTCGCGGTTCGGGAGAATCACGTGCCGACCGCAGACTTCCTCCTTGAGCACGGCGCGGTGCCATTGGCGCTCGGCGACGTCCTCGAGATGGCCCGCGATCGTGGCTATGTCGAGATGACTCAGCTCCTGGAACGGAAGCTGGCAAGCATTCACGGCGCCTCATCCGAAGGGGAGCCGGTCGCGGCGGCGATTCGCGAGCGGGATCTCGCACGGGTTCGGCGCATTCTCGACGAGTCGCCGCAGCTCCTTGGGGCCGGCGACGGGCGGTCGAGCCAGCCGATCCACTGGGCGGTGATGACGCGGCAGATTCCGATCATCGACGAACTGCTCGAGCGCGGCGCCGACATCAACGCCCGACGACGTGTACCGGCACCTGGTTGCGCGCGGAGCGTACGTCGATATCGGGATGGCCGCGGTCAAGGGCAGTCTCCCGCATGGGAAGAGGGGGGTCAAGCGACCAGGCCCGCCGGGACCATTCCGTCAACCAAACAGTTGTCCTGAGGGCCGCCGTGCCGGGCCAAGCGAACGATGTGTTACTTCTTCAGGCCCGTCGTCCAGTTCAACACGACCGTGAACGGCACCGATGCGCTCGGCTTGACCGGCGTCACGAAGAGGAATCGCTTGCCGTCCGCGGTCACGTCGCCGACGATGGCGCCTGGCGGGATCGGAAAGAGCGGCGTCGGCCTCCCAACTTGGAACTCCTCCCGGGCGGTCACGTCAACGGCCATCATTTTCCCGTCCGGCCCGAGATAAAAGAGCTCGCGGCCATCCCGACGCCAGCGTGGCGCGGTGCCGCCGCCGCGCGACACCAACACCCTGCCTCCCGTGCTGGCTGACCCGCTGTTGAAGTCCGCCGAAAATCCGCGGACGTAGACTTCACTCGGGCCGGACTCGTTCGAGACGTAAGCAACCCAGGGCCCAGTCGGTGAGAACCGGCCCTGGTCTTCAGCAAATTGAGTCCGCACGAACGGCACAGGCTTGGAACCGTCGCCTGGAAGCACCCAGAGATCCCATGTCGTCGTCATCGAGGTGACCGCGGTGTACAGAAGGAACCGTCCGTCAGGCGACCAGTCAGTCGCTTGAACCCCCCCTGCGCTGTTCGATCGGAACAACTCCTGCTCGGTCCCCTCGCCGCTTGCCAGTTTCTGACGGAGTACGCTGTTACCGAACGTAAAGACGATGCGCTTGCCGTCCGGAGACCAGAGAGGAAACTCGGCGATTCCAGTGCCGAGCGTCAATCGGGTGGCCCCGCTACCCCGCGACAGATCGAACAGCCACAGGTCCGCCTTCGCCGTGTCCTGCGGATTCGTGCGCGATGCCACCGCGCGCGCGCCGTCCGGAGAAAGAGCCGCGTCGCGAAAGCCGCCCGGTTCCGAGACGCGGCCCGAAATGGCGCCTTGCCGGTCGAACCAGGCGAGCTGAGAATCGGTGTCAGCGGTGCGGTACACCAGTACGCCGTTGTCGGAGACCGCGAAGAAGCCGCCGTCACGAAAAGAGCCCACGCGTTCCGCCACCGGCACGGGATCCCCCGCGAATGCGAGCCGTCTCGCATCGAACGGCTGCGCCATGAGCGTACCCTCGCGAAGGAACAACAACCGTCCCGGGCCCGAATCGCCGGCCGCGGCGTACGTGAGACCGACCTGGTATGGTAGCAACCGTTGCGGGCTTTGATCTTCTGGCTTCGCATCGAGCGTCCCGACGTAGCTGCCGCTGTTGTCTGGCGCGCCGGGCGCGATGCGCAAGTACACGAAATGACGTCCATCAGGGAGAAACGTCGGTAACAGGTGGAACTCCTCCTTCCGCGCCGGATCGAGCGCGGTGACCGGGGATGCGACACCGCCAGTCTCACGCACGCGCAACAGGCCGCCGACGATGTTCCCGACGAGGATGTCGCCGTGGCGGTTCCACGAGCCGCCCACGGCCGGGGCAGGAAGATCGCACAAGGTCTGCGGCAGACCGCCAGAGACGTCCAGCTTCTTGAGTTTGCCGCCGGCATCAAATGCGACGAACTTGCCGTCGGGAGACCAGAACGGAGGAGGCGTCATAGCGTGTGCCTCCGAACCGGGGAGAGGCCGGACTTCGAGCGAGTCCATCGTGCGGATCCAGAGCCGCACGATCCCATCCGACCCGCGGCCGAAAAACGCCAGATGACGGCCGTCGGGCGACAGGGCGAAATTTCCCTGCCCCGCCAATTCGACGATCGGGGGAATCTGGAAGCGCATCGGGCTGGGCGCAGCAGGCCGCTCGCGGACGCGCTGGTACGCGAGCGTTCCGAGCGCCGCCAGCAGCAACGCGGCGGCGCCCCAGGCGAGCCACGTCCTGTGCCCCCGATGGCTGGAGCCGCGCGCGGCTGTGGAGACGCTCGACGCGTCCGACAGGCCGTCGAGGGCGAATGCGAGATCGCTGGCCGTCTGAAATCGCCCCGAGGGACTCTTCTCCAGACAGCGACTGACGATTCGCATGAGGGCGGGCGGGATCGGAGCCGCAGCCGCGCTCAGCTCCGGCGGATCCTCGTTGAGGATCGCCGCCATGGTTTCAGGCGCCGTGTCGCGGGAAAACGCCCGACGACCCGACAGGAGCTCGTAGAGGATTGCGCCAAAGGCGAACAAATCCGCTCGATGATCCACAGGCAGCCCACGCACCTGCTCGGGCGCCATGTAGCCGACGGTGCCGAGCACCACACCAGGCTGCGTGGGCGCGGGGGTCGTGGCGATCCCGCTCGCAGGCCCGAACGCCGGCTGATTCTGCGTCAGCTTCGCTAGACCAAAATCGAGAATCTTCACACGGTCATCCCGGGTGACGAACAGATTCTCGGGTTTCAGATCGCGATGCGTGATTCCCTTGTCGTGCGCCGCCGCGAGGCCGTGCGCGATGTGAAGCGCAAGCTCAATGGTCTTGCGGACCGGAACCGGGCCCGCATTCACGCGTTCGCGCAGCGTCTCCCCTTCGAGCAGCTCGGACACGATGAACGGCGCCTCGGCATGGGTGCCGATGTCATACACGGCGAGGATGTTCGGGTGATTCAGCGCCGCCGCCGCGCGGGCTTCCTGCTCGAATCGATGGAGGCGATCGACGTCGGCCGAGAATGCCGTGGGTAGTACTTTAATCGCAACATTACGTCCGAGCCGCGGATCGCGCGCACGGTAGACCTCGCCCATGCCGCCTGCGCCGAGTGCGGACACGATCTCGTACGGCCCGAGGCGAGCGCCCGGCTGCAGCGACAATGGTATGGCGACGATTATAGAAGAAAGGGTGCCGCCCAGACCCCGTCAAAGTACAGGTCGATTGTCGCGAGGCTGGGGGACGCCGGCTCAGGGCTTTACATCCAGCCGCTAAGCTCCCGTCTCACGATGGCACCCAGCCCGTTACCCCAGGCAGGATCGTCGTTGAGGCACGGGATGTAGTGGAAGTCTCGACCACCAGCCTCCATGAACCGCTCACGGTTGGTGATGTTGATCTCCTCGAGCGTTTCCAAACAGTCAGCGACGAACCCGGGACAGATAACCGCGACGCGCGCCTGCTGGCGTGCGAGCTCGAGCAGGGTCTCATCGGTATAGGGC
>JACDCA010000433.1 GCA_013694635.1 Acidobacteriota bacterium
GCAGCCCGGCGCGGTCGGCGTGCTCGAACAGAACTACGAGTACGACCTGCTCGAACCGGAGAAGCTGCTGCGAAAGTACGTCGGACGCGAAGTCACCCTGGTGCGCACGCGCCAGGAGGGAGGGACGACGCGGGAAGAGGAAGTGCGCGCCCTGCTTCTCAGCTACAACAACGGCCCGGTGTGGCGGATCGACAAGGAGATCGTGACCGGTCTGCACGCCGATCACATCCGCTTCCCCGAGCTCCCCGGAAACCTGCACAGCCGGCCGACGCTGATCTGGACGCTCCAGAACAGCGGCGGCACAACCCACCGCGTCGAGGCGTCATATCTCGCCGGCAAGCTCGCCTGGAACGCGGACTACGTGCTGACCGTCGGCCGCGACGACAAGGCGGCGGATCTCGACGGCTGGGTCACGCTGACCAACGGCAGCGGCACCGCCTTCAACAACGCCAGACTTCAGCTCGTGGCGGGCGATCTGAATCGCGTGCGCCAGCAATTGCAGGAACGCAGGGAAATGGCCGACATGGCGCGGGCGGCTCCGGCGGCGCCGATGGCGCAGGAAGCGTTCTCCGACTACCACCTCTACACGCTCGGACGACGAACGACGATCAACAACAACGAGACCAAACAGGTCTCCATGCTCTCGGGGACCGGCGTCCCCACGGTCAAGCGCTACGTGGTCAACGGGCAGGCGTTCTACTACCGCAACGCCCACTATCCAGGTGCGCCGCTGAAGGACGTCGTCCAGGTGTTCTACCAGTTCAAGAACGAGCAGAAGGGTGGCCTGGGAATGCCGATGCCCGCCGGCACGATCCGCGTCTATCAGGCGGACTCGAAGGACGGCGTGCACTTCGTCGGCGAAGATCGCATCAATCACACGCCGAAGGACGAAACCATCAACATCAAAATCGGCAACGCCTTCGACGTCGTCTCCGAGCGCAAGCAGACCGACTTCCGGAAGATCTCGTCCAACGTCTACGAGTCTGAATACGAGGTCACGGTGCGCAACCACAAAGCGACTGCCATTTCGGTGGAGGTCAACGAACCGATCGGCGGCACGTGGGACATGCTCCGCTCGTCACACCAGTGGACGAAAACGGCGGCGTGGGCCTCCCAGTTCATCGTGCCGGTCGCGCCGGATGGCACGGGGGTGCTGAAGTACCGCGTGCGAGTGACCTACTAGCTGACAGCTGTCAATGGTCAGCTGTCAGCTGAGAGCCATAGTACGATTCCAACATGCTTCGACTCGGTGCCATTGCCAGCGTCCTGCTGCTGGCGATCGGATGTGGCGATCGCAGCCCGGCGACGGACGGCCCTGGCGCCGAGGTCAGGAAGTTCACCGGCGCCCACACGCGCATCGTGTGGGCGCAGGGGGACGGCACGGATCCGGCCGCCGAAGGAAACCAGCTCATCCTCATGGGCCTCGACAGCGACGATGGCAAGGGGGAGCGGATCATTCTCGGCGACCGACGGAGCTATCACAAACCCAAGCTGACTTCCCGCGCCGACCGCATCGTCTTTTCCAGCTTCATGATCCCCGGCCCGTCCGAGACATTCATCGTCAACTGGGACGGCACGGGGCTCCGAAAGCTCGCTGACGGATTTGCGTTGACGCTGTGGCAGAACCCGGTCGACGGACAGGACTGGGTTTACCTGGGGACCGACCCCGTCAAGTACGACTTCAAGACCGTGTCTCGATTCCCGATCGATGCTCCGGAGAACCGCGAACTGGTGTGGGACACCACGATGGTGAGCATGGAGGGCTTCGAGGTGACGCCCGACGGCCGCCATGCCGGCGGAATGTTTCCCTGGCCCGGCGCCGGCATCGCGGACCTGAGGAACAAGACGTGGCAGAAATTCGGGGAAGGGTGTTTTACCTCCCTGACGAAAGTACGCGGACCGGTGTTCTGGTATTTCGATGGCGCGCATCGCAACGTGACGATGATCGACGCGGATGCGCGAACGAGATGGATGGTCAATCTCAATAACGCGCCCGGATTCGACGGCGCGGAAGTGAGTCATCCACGCTGGACGAACCATCCGCGCTTTCTCGCCATGACCGGACCCTACAATCAGGGGGGGGCCAACCAGTCGCGTACGGGCGGTAAGCAGACCGAGGTGTATCTCGGCCGTTTCAGCGAGGACCTGTCACGTGTCGAGGCATGGCTGCGCGCGACGAACAACGGCGGCGGGGATGCGGACCCCGATGTCTGGATCGATCTCGACAAGATCGGCTATCCGACGCGTCCCGCCGGGCGGATCGGGCCGGCCACCGCGACGGCGAGTTCGACTCCTGCCGGAAGGAATTCGGAGTCAGCCGGCCGCCTGGTGCTCAACGTCCGGCTGGCGCGCCCCGGCACGATCCCTCCTCCTGAATCGATTCTTCCGTATCGAAACGGCCTCGTCGTCAGCGAGTTCGAAGTGATGGACGTCATTCAGGGAAGTTATTCGGACAAGGAGATCCGGATCGCTCAGTGGGCGATTCGAGACGGTAAGGTTCTGGCGGACGCCCGCAAGACCGCCGGATCCGCGTTCACACTGTCGGTCGAACGTTACGATGCGCACGGCGAACTCGAAGGCGAGCGGCTGTTGTCGAACAGCGAAGCCTCGAAGCTGCCGCTGTATTACGACGTGACGGGACGCTGAGAGCACAGCGCGAAGGTGGTCTTCAGCTCGTATCTCTTTCTCTTCTACTTCCTTCCCGTCGCCCTGGCCTCGTACTACGCGGCGCCCCGCCGCGCCAGGCACCTGATCCTCACGATCGCGAGCTATATCTTCTACGGCTGGGCGAATCCGCTTTTTCTTCCGCTTCTGCTGTTCTCGACTACCGTCGATTACTTCGCCGGGCTGGCGCTCGCCCGCTATCGGGCTGTCGAAGGCGCTGACGGCCGTCCACAGCGCCCGCCCGCCGCGAAGGTGGCGCTGATCGCGTCAGTCTTCAGCAACCTGATTCTGCTCGGCTTCTTCAAGTACTACAACTTCGGGGCGGAAAACATCGACGCGCTCGCCGAGCGGCTTGGCTTGCCCGCCCTGGGGCTGGACGCCGCGCTCAGAGTGACGCTGCCGCTCGGCATCAGCTTCTACACCTTTCAGT
>JACDCA010000442.1 GCA_013694635.1 Acidobacteriota bacterium
CACGATCTCGCCCAGCAGGCGGTCGATCATGACCCCGGGGTCAGATCTTGTTTCTTGCGCGATTGTCCTCATTCGCGGAATTCCGGGCCGACCTCAGTCGTGGTCAGGCTTCGTTTTGCGGCTCGGCGCTGGCCGGATGCGCCGGAGCAGTGTCCCCGCCGCGATTGCTCCGAGGAACGCCGGAACAGCGGTGGCGGCCGGCCAGATCACCAGGGCGAGCAGCCAGTTTGGTCGAATGGTCGATGTGACCGACAGCGAATGAAGCATCCCGGCGACTGCAAGCGCGAATCCTCCAATCGCGACTGCTGCGGCGATGTGCACCGCCGTCATGCGAGGTGGATTGCGCAGCCTGAAATGCTCGTAGCAGAAGTGTGCTGCGTACACGCCACCGCAGACGATCAACGCGGCTAACCGCCAGGCTTCCAGGTTGTTGGCAGGCTGCGGGAAGAATCTGCCGACAAGGAAGTAGAGGACGCCGAAGAGAAGCACGGTGCGGACCGTTGCTTCACTGCTACCAGCACTGGCGGTCAAGGCTTGACCCCCACTTTGATCCTCAACATCGGGGCGCCTGCGCGACTGAACCAGGTGACGCCCTCTTCGACGAGATCGACAGCGAGAGTATAAGTTCCGGGACGCTGTGGCGCGTCAACCGTCAGGGTCATCGTCAGACTCTCTCCCGGCAGCAGCGTGCGCGGCAGTAGACTCCGCCGGCCGTCCTCGGTCGCCATCGTGCCGTCGGCATCGAGCCAGTGGTAGCTGGCAAAAACCGGCGCGGCGTCACTATGACTGCTCCACGGACGCCAGCTGCGGTTCTTGACCGTCAGCGCCGCGAGAACGACCGTCGACGCCGGAACCTCGGAGGGGCCCTCGTATTGCCCGTACTCGACATCGTAGGCGCCCTGTAATCCGTGCGACGGATCGGACGTCTCAGGGTTGATAGGGCGCGGTGTACGCAGACGGTGTGGAGCACCCCGCTCGGCCACGATGACCCAGTGCTTCGCGTGGAGATCGAGATCGTGCCGCATCAGGACATCCTCGACCGCGGCGAGGGTGTCTGCGGCAATCCTTCCGAAGTCTTCGCGCAACGGGCCCGCCGCGTGCGGATTCGGCGGATAGTCTCCGATACCCGCGATCGTCCCCCGAACCGCAAGGCCGTAGCCTTCGAAGAGTCCCTCGAGATCGGCCAGCGTGTAGCGATGCTCGACCGGTTCGCCTTTGTCGTCGCTCGTCGACGCTGCGGCGGCTGTTGGAGCGGCGAGATTCAGCTGCCACTCCAGCCGTGCGCGCATCGCGTCGACGTCGAGGGGAATCCAGTCGAGCTCGAGTGTCTTCTGCCAGCAGCCCAGCCAGTCCCCTGCCGGTTCGATCAGCAGGAACTTCGCGACCGCAGGCCGCAGTGCCCGGACGAACCCGGCCGGGTCGAGCAGGTGGTGGAACGAGTCGTACATGAGGACGATGTCGGCTGCATCCGGAGTGAATGTGGACACATCGGCGCGTCGGAACTCGATGTTGGTCAGCGCGAGGGACGCCTGGTGCGCGCGCGCGCGATCGCGGCCTCGCTGTGATCGACACCCAGGAACGAGATCCGCGGGTTGCGTCGCGCAAGCTCGCAGGTGATCTCGCCGGGGCCGCATCCAAGATCAACCGCATGCCTCACCCCTTCGAGATGCGGTTCGGTCAGCTCCGCGAATCTGCGAATGGTGATGTAGCCGGGATACGCAAAGGAGAACGGATCGAATCGTTGCGCGCTGAAGAGCGCGTCGTGGAACTCGCGATCCGCCGCGGGATTCCACTGGTGAAGCGCCCACCGCAGCCGCCGGGGCAACGATCCAAGCTTCTCGAACATGCGCGCAGGCTACCCGAGCGACACGTCGAGCGTCATCATGATCACGAACCCGACCATGCAGGCGAGCGTCGCCGCGTCGGTGTTGCCTTCTCCCTGTGATTCCGGGATGACTTCTTCGACGACGACATAGATCATGGCGCCGGCGGCGAAGGCGAGGGCGTAGGGCAGGATCGGGCGCATCAGGAGCACGCCGGCGGCGCCGATCACGGCGGCGACCGGTTCGACCGCTGCCGACAACTGTCCGTACCACCAGGCGCGCGTGCGGCTCATGCCGTCCGCGCGCAGCGGCAATGCGATCGCGGTGCCCTCCGGAAAGTTCTGGAGGCCGATGCCGAGCGCGAGCGCAATCGCGGCGCCGAGGGACGCCTGTTCGATGCCTGCCGCCACCGCGCCGAAGCTGACGCCGATGGCGAGGCCTTCGGGAATGTTGTGCAGCGTAATCGCGAGCACCAGCAAAACCCGTCGGTCCCACGAGGTGTGCGGCCCTTCCGCTTCGCGGATCGGCTTGAACAGGTGGAGGTGGGGGATCATCGCGTCCGCGAGACGCACGAATGCACCGCCCAGGAGGAACCCGATCGCCGCCGGGAGCCACGGGATCGCGCCGGTCTGTTCAGCAAGCGCGATCGACGGCGCGAGGAGCGACCAGAAGCTCGCCGCGATCATCACACCCGCCGCGAAGCCCAGCGAGATATGGAGCAGGCGGTTGCTGCCCTTGTCGACGAAAAAAACGATCGCCGCCCCCGCCGCGGTGACGCCCCAGGTGAAGAGGGATGCGATCAGCGCCTGCGTGATGGGGGACCATTGCCTGAAGAAATCCTCCACCAACGCACGTTAGCACGTCGGCACGTCCTGCACGTCGCACGTCGCACGTCGCACGTGACATAATCCTGTTGGAGTCGGGGCGTAGCGCAGCCTGGCAGCGCATCTGGTTTGGGACCAGAGGGTCGGGGGTTCGAATCCCTCCGCCCCGACCACTTTCATCCCCACTTGAGGCGTTCCCGTTCCAAACTCGCCGACATTCCTGAGGCGAGAGCTGTCTCGGTGGTAAAGTCCCACGCCGAGATGGAGGTACGTGACGTTACGGCCGGACGGCAAGAGGCCGCGATCCAGGCGCGCAGCGCGGAGTTGCGCCAGGAACTCTCGGTTCGGGACCTCGCCTTCGCCCAGATCCTCTTCATCGTCGGCCTGCAGTGGGTCGGCGTGGCAGCCAAGCAGGGACCGTCGCACGTCATCTTCTGGCTGATCGCGATCGCGCTGTTCTACCTGCCATCGGCGGCGGTCGCCGTGTGCCTGAACCGCGCGATGCCGCTCGAGGGCGGGCCTTTACCAATGGGCCAAGATCGGCTTCAACGAGCGTTTCGGCTTCATCGTGGCCTGGAACCTCTGGCTGTTCGGCATCCTCAACATGACGAACATCGGGCTGCAGTTCACACAGTACCTGGGCTACATTCTTGGACCTGGCGTCGCGGCGGTGATGGCGGAGAACCGGGTGATCGCGACGGCGTCGGCGCTCGTCATTCT
>JACDCA010000449.1 GCA_013694635.1 Acidobacteriota bacterium
CGCGCGGGGTGCCGCTCGCCACCCATCTCATCGACCTGGTGCTGTTTTCCGTGCTGATGCACCTGACCGACGGCCCCGCCAGCCCCTTCTTTGTCTATCTCGTGTTCGCCACGATCTGCGGCGCGATCCGGTGGCAGGGGCGGGGCGCTCTGCTCACCGGCGGCGCCGTCCTTGCCGCCTATATCGCGATGACGCTGGGGGCGAGGGTGCTGGGGGGCGCTGGCGAGCTCCACACGGGGCAGTTCATTACCCGGTGCACGCACCTGGCGCTCGTGGCCGGGCTGCTCGGCTACCTCGGGGCCTACCAGCGCCGGCTCCAGCGGGAGATCGCCGGCCTCGCGGCCTGGCCGCGGCGGCTACCGACGCAGGGATCAGAGGCGTTGCAGGAAGTACTGTCCTACGCCGCCGAGCTCCTGCGCGCGCCGCGCGTGGTGCTCGTGTGGACGGAAGGAGACGAACCCTCCCTGCGGGTCGCCAGCAAGGACGGTGGGCGTTTCGGATCCTCGCGGGAAGCGCCTGACGTCTTCGGCACTGTGGTCGCCGAGCCGCTCGACCGCTCGAGTTTCGCGTGCGCCGACGTCAGCAAACCGCGTTGCGACGTGCTCCAGCGCGTGCCCGGCGGGTTTCACTTCTGGAAAGGCAGACCGCTCGACTCCCGATTCGCGGAACGATTCACTGTCAAGAGCGTTCTCGCGCTGCGACTGTCGACGGAAACAATCGACGGCCGCCTCTTCGCCCTCGACAGGGCGGGTTTCTCCGACGATGACCTGCTGCTGGGGGATGTCGTCGGACGCCTGATCGCCGGCGCCCTGGAGCTGCAGGCCCTCGTCGAGCAGCTGCGCGAGGGGGCGGCCGGCGAAGAACGCCTGCGCCTGGCCCGCGAGCTGCACGACGGCGTGCTGCAATCGCTGACCGCGGCGTCGCTGCACGTGCAGCGGGCGCGCCAGGCGGTCGGCAGCAACCGCGCGGATGCCGAGCAGCGGCTCGCGATGGTTGAGGAAACGCTGCTCTCCGAGCATCACGCGCTTCGTCTGGCGATCGCCAGCCTGCAACCTGGCGCCGACAGCGACAAAACCACTGTCGACGTCGTCAAGCACATCCGCGATTCGGCGATGCGCGTGGCGCGTGAATGGGACATTCGCGTGCACTTGAACCTTCACACCGAGGTCACCCCGCTGCCGCCGCGGATGGTCCACGAGATTTCGCGAATGGTACGGGAGGCGCTCGTGAACGCCGTCCGCCACGGGTCGGCGAAGGAAGCCACCGTGACGTGCGTCGCGTCAGGCAAGGAGTTGAGGCTCGCCGTCTCGTACGAGGGGCGCGGTTTCGCGGGTTTTCGTGGGCGCTATAACCTGGCGTCCCTCAACGAGTTAAAGGCCGGGCCGAGGACTTTGAAGGAGCGTGTGTCGGCGCTTGGCGGAACGCTGGAGATCGAATCGGGAGAGCGCGGGGCGCGCGTGGAAATCGGGCTTCCGATTACGCCGGTATGCTGAACGCGACCGGTTCGTAGGTGGCCGCGACTCCGAAAAGCTCACCCCTCGGTTCGACGCGCACCACGAGCGCCGTGCATTTGACGGATGCGCCCGGACCTGTCCGCTCGAACGGAAAGACGACCGATACTGTGTCGCCGGGGCTGAGTTGCTCGGACGTTTCGAAGTACACGCCTCTCGAGCTCAGGTCCACCGTACGGCCCATGCCTTGTCCGACCGCAATCGTCGATTCGATGCGGTAGCGCGGCACCTGCCGCCGTTCCTGCGTCACGCGTCCTCCGGGTATGTCACACAGAGTAGGCGCGCCTGACGGAATTGTAAATAGCCCGATTCCGAGACTCCGTATGTACGGAGCTTATAAGGCACTGAACCGCCGAGCCTCTCAGGGTCGCGCAACGGGGATCCGCGACACTTCGTCGTACAGGAACGCGGACGCGATGATGCCGCCGTGGAAATTTCCCAGATCGAGCTTCTCGTTGGGGGCGTGGGCGTTCTCGTCGGGCAGGCCGACGCCGAAAAGGACTGAGGGGAGACCGAGGATTTCCTGGAACGTCGCAACGACCGGGATCGAGCCCCCTTCGCGGTTGAAGACCGGAGCCTTGCCGAAGCCCTTTTCAATCGCGCGCCCAGCGGCCTGCACGAAGGGATTATCGAATTCGGTCATCCACGGTTTGCCGCCGTGCATGCGTGTGACCTTCACCTCCACCGATTTCGGCGCAATCTTTCTGACGTAGTCCTCGAACTGCTGCGCGATGCGATCCGGATCCTGATTCGGTACCAGCCGCATGCTTACCTTCGCCATCGCGACAGCCGGGATGACAGTCTTGGCCCCTTCACCGGTGAATCCGCCCAGCATGCCGTTGATATCGAACGTGGGGCGTGCCCAGACGCGTTCGAGCGTCGAGTAGCCGGTCTCGCCGAACAGCTTCGGGGCGCCGAGCTCCTTCGCGTAACGCCGCTCGTTGAACGGCAGCCGCTTCCACTGGTCGCGCTCCTCCGCCGAGAGCTCCCGCACGTCGTCATAGAAACCCGGGATCTTGATGCGCCCTCCCCTGTCCTTCATCTGGGCGAGGATCTGCGCGAGCGCCATGTTCGGATTGACCACCGCGCCGCCGAACGAGCCTGAGTGGAGGTCGCTTTTCGTTCCGCGCACGTCGATCTGGAAGTAGGCCAGGCCCCGGAGGCCGTAGCAGATGGACGGGACGCCGCGATCGAACATCGGCGAATCCGAGATGACGACGACGTCGGCGGCGAGCTGCGCCTGGTTGGCCTTGATGAAGTCGTCCAGGTTGCGCGAGCCGACTTCCTCCTCCCCTTCCAGAATGATCCTGATGTTGACCGGCAGCCGGCCGTTCTGCTTCAAGTGCGCCTCGATCGCCTTGAAGTGCATGAACACCTGCCCCTTGTCGTCCACTGCCCCGCGCGCGTAGATCTCCCCGTCACGGATAGTCGCTTCGAACGGCGGTGACTCCCACAGGTCGAGGGGATCGACGGGCTGCACGTCATAGTGTCCGTAAAAGAGAATCGTCGGCGCCCCCTCGGCGCCAAGCCAGTCGGCATAGACGACCGGATGACCGGGCGTCTCTATCAACCGCACGTTCTCCATCCCGACGCGCCGCAGCGCGTCGACCGTCCATTCAGCGCACCGCCGCACGTCCGGCGCATGCTCCGGGAGCGCGCTGATGCTCGGGATCGCGAGGTAATCCTTGAGCTCGTCGACGTAGCGATCGCGATTCGTGTTGATGAAGTCAATGACGTTGTTCATAGTGTGACGAGCATTTCAACACAGAGGCACAGAGAACCCAGGGTAAGTTTTCTTAGAACTCTAAAACCAGGAATTTTCTGTGTCTCTGGGCCTCTGTGGCGTATTAGTTCCGCTTCGGTATCTCGACGGGCAGCTCTTCGCGATCTCCCCATTCCTTCCAGGACCCGACGTACACGCGCACGCGCGGATAGCCTAGGAGCCGCAATGCGAGATAGGAATGCGCGGCGCGGTATCCCCCCTGGCAGTAGGTGATGATTTCACGTTCCGGCGTAACGCCGGCGTCCTGGTACATGCGGCGCAGCTCGTCACCGCGCTTGAACTCTCCCGAGGGGTCCAGGTTCCGCGTCCACTCGATGTGGACGGCGCCGGGGATCGCACCGCCGCGCTTGGCGCGCACAGCCGTGCCGCGGTACTCCGCGTCGCTCCGGGTATCGAGAATTACGGCGTCGGTACGGTCGAACGCAGTGCGTACTTCTTTATAGGTGGCGAGCGTGTGCCCCTGGCGCGCGCCGGTCCATTCACTCTTCGGTGGCGGCTGCGCATCTCGAGTCACGTCATAGCCTGCCGCCGTCCAGGCTCCGTACCCGCCGTCGAGCAACCGCGCAGAGGGGTGCCCGAAATACTCGAGAAACCAGAAGGCGCGCGCCGCCCTCATCCCCGATTGCTCGTCGTAGACGACCGCGGGTGTGGAAGCCGTCACGCCATGGGTGGCGAACAGGTGTTCGATGATCCACAGGAAGGCATGCAGCGGCGCGGGATCCGTGTCGATGAGACTGATGCCCCAGAGGTCGAGATGAATCGCGCCCGGAATGTGTCCCTGGGTGTAGTCCTCGGGCGGCCGAAGATCGAGGATGAGCGAACGCGTCGCCCCGGCCCCGGCGATCATCTCCGAAAGCTCCTTCGGCGTGACCAGCAGGCGCGCGTTTGCGAAGCCTTTCATGGAGCCCATCGTACTACCGCACGAGGAAGGCATACCGGAGCTCGAAGAGGACGGCAAACGTGTAGACGAGCCAGTCGGCTTCGCGCGCACTCAGAAATAGTATTTGAGTCGGGCGTATGTGAAGTCGCTGTCTTTGAAGCGGCCGATGACGTCGCGCCCCCCGCCCGCGAACCACCCGGCGGACAGCTCCAGCGCCAGATCGTCGTGCAGCTTCGCGGACGCGAT
>JACDCA010000473.1 GCA_013694635.1 Acidobacteriota bacterium
GCTGGTTTCCGTGACACCGTGAAGCCGCTTTATTCGGATTTGTCCGGGCAACAGCACGTCGCAGCGCTGGCGAGCGTCGTGGATGCGTGTGCGGAGGAAGGCGATGAGGTCGCAGCCGGAATCTGCCGGCAAGCCGGCATCGATCTGGCGCGGTCGGTGGGGGCGGTGGTTCGGCGACTGACGCTGCGGGAGAAGCTGGTCTCGTATCAGGGCGGCGTGCTCAGACGATCCCGGCTTGTACGTGCCGCCTTTGTCGACGCTCTCACGGCGGATCGGATGGAGATTGAAGTACGGCCGCCGCGCTTCGAGCCGATCTTCGGTGCAGTGCTGCTCGGTGCGGAGGCCGCGGGCTGGCGCCTTGCGCTCGAGCCCATGGAAGTGCGCCATGGCGTTTGAGATCTACATAGAGGAGGCGCGTCGAGCTCTGGATCGTCTCGCGCGTGAGGAAGCGGGATCCATCCGTGCTGCGGCAGCCGCGGTCGCGGACGCGCTCGAGGCGGGCGGCGTGCTTCACGTCTTTGGCGCCGGGCATTCGCACATTCTGGCGGAGGAGGCCTTCTACCGTGCCGGAGGCCTCGCCGCCATCAATCCGATCCTCGATCGCCGCCTGATGTTCTTCGATGGGGTCATGGCATCCACGCAGGCTGAGCGCGAGCCTGGTTACGCGAGATGCATACTCGAGCGCGAGGATATCCGGGCGGTTGATGCGGCGATCGTGGCGTCCAACTCGGGCCGAAACGCGGTGCCAATCGAGATGGCGATCGAACTGCACAGACGGGGCGTGAAGGTCATCGCGATCACGAGCCTGACGCACTCGCGGGCGGTCGCTCCCCGGCACGATCTGGGGCGCCGGCTCTTCGAAATTGCCGACATCGTCATCGATACCGGCACTCCGGCCGGCGACGCCGCGATTGCGATCCCCGGCAGCGCGTCCCGCATGGGACCGCTTTCGACAATTGTGGGCGCCGCGATCGTGCACGCGGTTCAGATTGAAGCGGCGGCGCTGCTCAGGCAGCGAGGCCTGGAGCCGCCGGTGCTGGCCAGTGCGAATCTGGATACGACCTCGCAGGACGATCTTGAACGCACGCTCGCCAGGTACGCGGGACGGATCCGGTATTTGGATGTTCCCGGTGCGAACTCCTGAGGCTCAGCTGTGCTACTCGAAGTCATTGTGTGCTCGGTGGACGATGCGCTGGCCGCCGAGCGGGGAGGCGCGGGTCGGCTGGAAGTCGTGAGAGAACTCGCCAAAGGTGGGCTCACGCCGGCGCTGGAGCTCGTCGAGGAGATTACGGAGGTCGTGACTATTCCCCTGCGTGTGATGATTCGTGAACGCGATGGCTACTCGGCCGGCGGGTCGCGGGCCGTGGAGCAGCTGGCGCAGCTGGCTGCAGGGTTCACCGCGCTCGGCGTCGAGGGGGTCGTCATTGGGTTTCTGCGGGATCAACGTATCGACGAGGCGGCGATGAGCGCCGTGCTCGCAGCGGCAACCCCGGCCCGCGCGACCTTCCATCATGCCTTCGACGACCTTCCGGACCCGATGGTCGCGATCGAGGCGCTCCGGCGATGGCCGCAGATCGATCGCGTTCTCACGACTGGCGGCGCTGGCGATTGGAAGGCCAAGGCCGACCGCATTCTCGAGTGGACGACCGCTGCGGCCCCACGCATCGGAATGCTCGCAGGGGGTGGTGTAAGCGTGCAGGCCTTGGGGATCCTGGCGAAAGCAGGCCTGGCCGAGGCGCACGCGGGCCGCGCCGCCAGGGTGCCGCCAACGGCGGAGGGCGCGGTCTCGTCGCAGAAGGTCGCTGAACTGGTGGAGGCCGCGTGTCGATGAGCGAACAGGTGTTGACCGAAGGACTGCTCGAAAGCGCGAGGCAGATGCGCGACGATCTGGTGGCGATCCGCCGCGCGATCCATACGCATCCGGAGTTCGGGTTCGAGGAGCGCGAAACAGGGGCGCTGATTGCGACGCGAATGACGGCGCTCGGAGCGCGGGTCCGGACCGGCGTGGCCCGAACGGGTGTGATAGCCGAAATGGGCAGCGGCCACCCGATCGTCGCGATTCGCGCCGACATGGACGCCTTGCCGATTACCGAAGCGACGGGGCTGCCGTTCGCCTCGAAGGTTGCTGGCATGATGCACGCCTGTGGCCATGATGCCCACGTCGCCTGCGCGCTCGGGGCCGCCATGCTTCTGGCCGGCCGGCCGCTGCCTGGGACGATCCGGTTCCTGTTCCAACCGTCGGAAGAACAGAAGGATGCCGCGGGCCACAGTGGAGCGCTGCTCATGATTGAGGAGGGTGCCCTTGACGGCGTCGGTGCCGCTATCGCGCTGCATACGCGCAAGCTGCCTGCGGGCAGGATCGGCGTCACCGAAGGCCCCGCACTCGCCGGCAACGACACCATCCGGATCGTCGTCCGCGGACGGGCCGCGCATGCCGCACATCCTGAGGAAGGCATCGACGCCGTGGTGGCGGCGGCGCACGTCGTTCTCGCCGTCCAGCAGATCGTCTCGCGCCGAACTCGGGCCGGCGTCCCGGCAGTCGTCAGCCTGACGATGGTCAGCGGGGGAATCAAAGAGAACGTGATCGCGGAGCGCGTCGAGATGATGGGAACGGTCCGCCACACAGGGCCCGATCATCGCGCCGCGCTGCTCGCCGACATCAATCGTGCCCTCGACGTCGGGCGCGCGCTCGGCGCGGACTGCGGGCTCGAGGTGACCGAAGGCTATCCAGTCACGAACAACGACACGACGGTGACGCAAGCCGTCCGCGAGACTGCGGTCTCTCTCCTCGGGCGTGAAAACGTGATTGACCTGCCGTTCGACACCTGGGCCGAGGACTTCGCTTACATGACCGGAGTCGTGCCCGCCGCGATGTTCTGGCTCGGCGTCACTGGTCCCGCCATACCGGATCCCGTCTGGCACAGCCCGACATTCAATATCGATGAAGATGCGCTGCCGGTCGGCGCGGCGGTGCTGGCCGCGTCAGCCATGCGGCTACTGGAGACGAAGGCATGAAAGACGAACGCCTGGCCATCCACGGTGGCAAGCCCGCCGTCACCGCACCTGCGCCTAGCTGGCCGGAAGTCGATGAGAGTGACCGCGCCGCGCTTCTGCGGGTGCTGGAGAGCAGGGTCTGGGGTGGATATCACCCGTCGGTCGCCGAACTGGAGCGCCGCATGGCGGCCGCCCATGGCCTCAACTTCGGTATTGCGGTGGCAAACGGCACCGTGTCGCTCGAGATTGCGCTGGCGGCGGTCGGGGTACGGCCGGGTGACGAGGTGATCGTCCCGCCGATCAGTTTTGTGGCCTCGGCGACCGCCATTGCCCGAGGCGGGGCGGTCCCCGTGTTCACCGACGTCGATCCGACGACGATCAATCTGGACCTGCGCGGTGCGGCGGATGCCATAACCGAGCGGACCCGAGCCATCGTACTGGTGCACTTCGCCGGGTGCCCGGCCGACCTCGATGCGTTCACGCGGCTCTGTGCCGACCGCAATCTGGCGTTGATCGAGGACTGCGCTCATGCGCCCGGGGCTTTGTGGCACGGCCGGCTGGTCGGCAGTTTCGGAGCGTTTGGGTCCTTCAGCTTTCAAGCGAGCAAGAACCTCACCGCGGGTGAGGGGGGCATGCTGCTTACTAACGATCCGGATCTCGCGGAAACCGCGCGGTCAATCGCCCACCAGGGGCGACGCACCGGCGGCGCCTGGTACGAGCACGTCCGGCTTGGGACGAATGCCCGTCTGACCGGATTTCAGGCCGCGTTGCTTCTGTCCCAACTCGATCGTCTCCCCAATCAGGTTCGCCGACGCGACGCAGCAGCGGTGCGGCTGCGGAATGGCCTGCAGGAGATCGACGGTCTGAACCCGACACCTCAAGTACTTGATCCGCGCGTGGACGCGCATGCGTATCATATCTTCTCGATGCGGCTCGATCCCGATCGATTCGGCGCATCGCGGGACCACGTTGTTGCAGCGCTCGTCGCTGAAGGCGTGCCTGTCACTGCTTCGTATCCCCATCCGCTCTATCGCAACCGTCTCTTCGAGACACAGCCGCATCGCGTCGAAGACTGCGCACATGCCGAGGCGTACTGTCGCGATGGCCTGTGGCTGCCGCATCAGGCGCTCCTTGCGGATCCGGCATGGATCGACGACGTTGTGGAAGCTGTCACGAAAGTGCGAACGGCCTCGGGTTCCCTGGCGCGCGCCTGATCTCACAGCCCCGAACCGCTTAGACATCCCCGCGGGTCAGCTCGCCATCGATCAGGCGCCAGATGGCCATCGTGTTTCTGTCACGGAGCACCTCTGGCAGCGCCTCCTGCGGGAAGTTCTGATAACAGATGGGTCGAGCGAACCGAAAAATGCCCGCGGGGCCGACCGACGTGAAGTGCGCATCGGTCGTCGCCGGATACGGTCCGCCGTGGTGCAACGCCGGGCACACTTCGAGGCCGGTGCCGAAGCCGTTGAAAACGATGCGTCCGACCCTGGTCTCGAGGAGCGCAATCAGATCGCGGTACTCGACCAGATCCTCCGGCGTGCCGTGCACGCTTGCCGACAGGTGTCCGGACAATCTGCGGACCGCACGTTCGAGCTCCGCGCGACTGCGACACCGCGCGACGATCGATACCGGGCCGAAGATCTCCTCTGTCAGGTGCGACTGCGACTCGAGCGCTTCTGCGGTTGTCTCGGCGATCACGCACGCAGCCTGTGTCTTCCCCGGGTCGGCGGCGGTCGCCGACTTTCCCGCCACCCTGACGCCCGCAGTGGCTTCGAGGCGTTGGACGCCGCGCACGAACGCGTCCCGAATGCCGCGGTGCAGCAT
>JACDCA010000484.1 GCA_013694635.1 Acidobacteriota bacterium
GCGTCCACGCAGCGCGACCGATCGGCTGGGTTTGCATGATGCGCCGGATGCTACCACGCACGGTGCAGCTCATGATCGCGTTCGCGATATCTCAGGCGACCGGAGGAAAGTGCGCGCCCCTTCCACGCGCGACGGTCGATCTCTGGCAATGCGACGCGCTCGGCATCTATTCTGGCGTGTCTGACGCGCGTTACGGTTTTCAGACGCAGGGGGAGACATTTCTGCGCGGCAGCCAGGTGACCGATGCCAACGGGGCGGCGCGCTTCACGACGATCTATCCGGGCTGGTATGGCGGACGCGCCGTCCACCTGCACTTCAAGATCCGCACGGAATCGACGCCGGCAGGCGCCTACGAATTCACCTCGCAGCTGTTCTTTCCGGAGGAGCTGAACGACCAGGTGCACGCACAGAGCCCGTACTCGCAGAAGGGACGCCGCGACATGACCAACGAGCGCGACGCGTTCTTCCGAAACGGGGGGAGCAGTCTGCTTCTTCAGCCGACGAAAACCGCGGTGGGCTACGACGCGCCGTTTGCGATCGCACTCGATCTGTCCGACGCCGCTGTGGGGCGGCCCGATTCCGGTGGCGGGCGCGGCGGACCTTGGTCGCGGACGCGGGCGCTCTTAGGCCGACCCGATCGCGCTCAGCGCGTACCAGACGCCAAAGACAAGGCTGGCAGCGCCAACTGCTGGAACCAGGCGCTCGAGGCGGGGTGCGACTGGCCCTCGGACCAGGCCGTAACCGACGGCGGCGGACACGAACGCCATCGACAGTGCCGTCGCCGCTGCAAACAACAGCAGGCCGGCCACGGCGCTGACACGATCAGTGGCGGACGCGACCAGGAGAATCCCCACGCCCGCCGATCCACCAACGCCGTGCATCAGCCCGATGCTGAAAGCGGTTGCCGGCGACCGGCCCATGGCGTCGGCGTGGCGGTGCGGATGCGCGCCCGGATGCCCCGCCGCTGGTGCGTGCACGTGTACGTGCGGGTGCGTATGGCGGACCTCGCCGTGCTGATGCGGATGCGAATGGAAGTAGCCGCGGCGCCATCGCAGCAGAAGTCGAACCGCGAGGCCCGCGGTCACGACGCCAATGAGGAATTCCGCGCCGCGTCCGACGGCGTCTGGCAGCTGCGCGCCCAGCAACACGATCGGCACACCAAAGAGGAAGAGGGTGGTGGCATGGCCGAGACCCCAGAAAAGGCCGAGCACGCCCGCACGCCGGCCGCCGCGCTTGTCATCCGAAAGGATCAGCGTCGAGACGGCGGTCAGGTGGTCAGGGTCGGTCGCATGGCGCGCCCCGAGGAGGAGTGCGACCACCAGGCCGAGGGTAACGCCCCCCCCGCCGAGACCGAGAATCCAATCATCAAGAAAGTGCATGCGTTCGACATACAAGGTTGCCTGCGTTTTCGATGAAGAGCAAATCGAGGGCCGCCATGCAGCATTGGTGCACGTCAACGTCCTGAAAACTGGCCGAACGACGCCAGGGCCGCCTGCCCGAGACTGATGCCGCCGTCGTTTGGTGGCACGACGTGATTCGTCCACAGGCGGAGCGAACTGTCGCTCAGCGCATGCAGGCGGTTCAACACCAGATGATTCTGGAACACACCACCGGAGAGCACGCCCGTCTCAACGCCGTGTTGCCGTGCGAGCGACGTGAGGGCCTCGCGGGTGCCGTGCGCGATACCCCATTGGGCGGCCCGGGCGATTTCCGCCGGCGGCTGCCCCGCCAGACGTCGCGCGATGACGTCCTCGAGCAACGGACGGAAGTCCAGCTCCCCTTCGCGAAATGGAAACGGGGACGCATCATCGTTTCGCGCCGATTCCGCCAGGTGCTCCAGCCAGATCGCCGCCTGGCCTTCGAACGTCATACTTCGCGTAAAGCCCACCAGCGCTGCAATCGCGTCGAACAGCCGGCCCATCGACGTGCTGACGCCCACGCGAACACCGGCGCGCAACAGCGCCGACGCCTGGACGAAGCGTTTCGGGAAGTCGAACGGCGCCCGCGTGAGATCGGGGACATCGTTCAGCTGCTCGAGGAAACCTGCGGCGGCCTGAACGGGATGCCGCGCGGCTGCGTCCCCCCCTGCCATCCGTGCCGGACGCAGGTGCGCCGCGCGGACGAAGCCGTCGCGCACGCTGCCGATGAACAGCTCCCCGCCCCACGTACTCCCGTCGTCGCCATAACCGGTACCGTCGAAGCTCGCGCCGACGACGGGCGTGTCGTAGGCCTGCCGCTCGGCAAGCACTGACGCGACGTGCGCCCGATGGTGCTGGATCGAGTGACAAGACCCAGGGGGAAGGCGCTCCGCCCAGGACGTCGAGCGATAGCCCGGATGCGCGTCACACGCAACGAGCACCTCGTTCCAGGCGACGTCGTAGAGCCGCATCAGATCGCGAATCGTCGCATCGAACGACTCGACCGTCCGGCCGTCTTCGAGATCACCGATGTATTGACTCATGAACGCCTGGCCGCCGACGACGAGCGTCACGCTGTTCTTGAGATCGGCGCCAAGCGCCAGCACCGGCCGTCCGGCGGGCAGCGTCGCCACTGCGCCGGGTGCGTATCCGCGCGCGCGCCGCAGCATGGTGGGGCCGTAGGGACCGATCCGGATGACCGAATCGTCCACCCGCCTCGCGATCGGGCGCTCGCCAACGAGAAACGCGTCGGCGATCCCGGACAGGCGATCCAACGCATCCGCATCCTCGTATGCCAGCGGCTCGCCGGAGCGGTTCGCGCTCGTCATGACGAGCAGCGGCGGCGCGCCTCGTTCGAACAGCAGGTGGTGCAACGGCGCGTAAGGCAGCATGACGCCCAGCTCACTGTTGTCTGGGGCGACCTCGCTCAAGCGCCGCGCGGCCTTTGCGAGGACGATGGGGCGACCGATCGATTCGAGGAGTGAAAGTGCGACGTCCGAGAGGTGCACGGCACTCTTTGCGATATCGAGATCGCGTGCCATGAGGGCGAACGGCTGCTCCTTTCGAAACTTCCGTGCCCGGAGGAGGCCGACGGCATCCGCATTCGCCGCGTCGCACACCAGGTGATATCCGCCCAGCCCTTTGACGGCGACGATCCGACCCCGGGTCAGCAACTCCGCCGCGGCGCCGATCGGGTCGCGGTAGAAACCGGCTGTTTCCACCATCAGTGTTGAACCGTGTTGCACCGTGGAGTGTTGCACCGTGGCGTCTGAACCGTGTTGCACCGTGGCCGCTGCACCGTGTTGCACCGTGTTGCACTGTGGCCGCTGAACCGTGGCTTCAGCCGGCGCGTCACTCAGCAACGAATACCGCGGCCCGCACTCAGGGCACGCGATCGGTTGCGCGTGGAATCGCCGGTCGCCCGCATCGTGATACTGGTGCTCGCACGCTGCACACAGCGCCCAGCCGCGCATGGTGGTCAGGGGCCGATCGTACGGGAGCCCTTCGACGATCGAATACCGCGGCCCGCAGTTGCTGCAGTTGATGTACGGGTACCCGGCTCTCGCATCACCGGGATCGAAGAGCTCCCGGAGGCAGTCAGCGCAGACGCAGAGATCGGGCGACACGCGGACTGTCGGCGGTCCGCTTCTCGTGCTCGCCCGGATGGTGAAGTCCGTGAACCCCTCGAGCGACGCCGGCTCGACCTCCAGCGACTCGATCGTGGCAGCCGGCGGCGGATGATCCTTCAGCTCGCGGATGAACGCGTTCAATGATGGCTCGGCCCCCTCGAGGTGGATCTCGACACCGCTCTCGGCGTTGAGCACCCAGCCAGTCAGCGCGTGCTCGCGCGCCAGGCGGAACACGTTCGGGCGAAAGCCCACGCCCTGGACGACGCCGCGAACGCGGACCTCGAGGGCGGCGGGCATCAGGATTGTGCCGTTCCGGTCGCGGGACCGATGTAGCAACAGCGTCCCTGCCACCCGACTTCGACGACGCGGCCGCGTTCGACCAGCACCGGCACCGCGCGCTGACCTGTCAAGGCGACGAGGCGCTCGAGCGCATCGGCATCGAGATCCACGTCGTATTCGACAAACGGCCGCCGCTTCCACTCCAGGGCTTCGCGCGCATCGCGGGTGAACGGGCACGACGCGGTGCCGTACAACTCGAGGTCAGCCACGAGCGGCTGGCTCCATCAGCTCGCGCATGACGTGATACACCGACGCCTGCACCTCCTGGATGCGCGGGATGTAATCGGATCGAATGACGATGCGGTGGTCGGCGAGATCGCGCCGGCCGATTTCGCCGCCGTCATAGCCGAGAAGAGCGACGGTCAGGAGCCCGCGCTTCCGTGCTTCCTCCAGTGCAGCCACGACGCTCTTCGATCCGCCGCTGGTCGAGATGGCGACGGCGGCATCGCCAGGCTGTGCGTGCGCGATCAACTGGCGAAGAAAGATGAGGTCGTTGCCAACGTCGTTGGAGATGGCCGTGATGGTGGCCGCCTCGTGCGACAGCGACATCGCGGGGATGGATCGCAATCCGTCCGGCGGTGACACACAGTCGATCGCCCAGTCGTTGGCGTCGGTGGCCGATCCGCCGTTGCCGAACAGCATGAACTTGCCGCCTCGCTGCACCCGTTCGCTGAGAGCGGCGATCGCGTCAGAGATGGCCTCGCTTTCGGTTCGCGCGACCTCCTCGCGTAACCGCTCGACGTCGCGTGCCTTGCCGACAATCGATTGCGCAACATCCCCCACCAACGCTTCCTTATCCTGCCCTTCCGCGCCGAGAAACGGATACAGAAAACCGGCGGGGCCGGTGTCGAGACCGAGCTCACGATGTTCGAAGAAGACGTGCACGGTCTCCCAGAGCGTGTGATACAGAATCTCGATCATCTCCTGTCGCACGAACGCGGGCGCGTCGATCTTCACGGCATAGTCGCCGCCCTCTCCGGGCAGAGCAAACGTCATGGCGCCGCGCGCTTTCGCCTTGTCGAGCGCGAGTTGAATTCGTGAGTGCGCCTCTGGTGAGCCGAACCCCATCACCATGTCGTCGGCACGACAGAGGGCGTCGAGCCAGGGACCGTACGCGAGCGACAGGTCGATTGCCGGCAGCGCCCGCTTGCCGACGATCACCGGGTGCACGAACTCCACGGCAACATGCTGGGCGTCGGTCGCGAGCGCCCCCTCGCCGAATGCGAGCAGCCGGCCGCCGCGCACGAAACGATCGGCCATCTCGCGGCAGGCCACGGCCAGGCGCGGCGCTTCGCGGGAAAAGAATGCGCGCGACACCTGGTTGCGCGACTGAAGGCGGTGCTGAACGGCGTCGACGGTAGGCCGGGATGGGGGATGCGGGGTGCGGGCTGCGACAGACCGGCGACGGCCAGCCCCGGAAGCCGAAATTGGCGCATCCCCCATCCCTCATCCCCCATCCCGTCAGCAGATGCGCGGCAGCGCATCCCCGACTAGCATGTCAACCACCCGGCTGCCGCCGTAGCTGGTCTCGGCGAT
>JACDCA010000504.1 GCA_013694635.1 Acidobacteriota bacterium
AGCCGCAGTACTTCGACACCGCCCGGCGCGCGCTCGTCGCGCTCTACAACCATCGCGACAAGACCACCGGGCTCGTCGGACAGGCAATCAACGTCGAGACAGGGGAGTGGACGAACAAGTACAGCCACGTCGGCGGAGCGATCGACTCGTATTACGAGTATCTGCTCAAGTGCGAGAAGCTCTTCGGTGATCGCGAATGCGGGGAGATGTACCGGAGCAGCATTGCCGCCGTGAACAAGTACGTGGCCGACGACACCGCCAACGGCCTCTGGTACGGGCGTGTCGACATGACCACGGGGCAGAGAAACGGCACCAATTTCGGCTCGCTTCACGCGTTTCTGCCCGGCGTCCTGGTCATGGGTGGAGATCTCGATCGCGCGCGGCGGCTGCAGGACTCCGCCTTCCGCATGTGGACGCTGCACGGCATCGAGCCCGAGTCTTTCAATTACGTAACCATGAAGCCGGTCGCCGAGGGTTACCAGCTCCGTCCGGAGATCGTCGAATCGGCCTACTACCTCTCCCATTACACCCGGGATCCGAAATACCTGGAGATGGGGCGGACGATGTTCGCCGACCTGAAGGCACATTGCCGCACCGAGGACGGATACACCGTGCTCCGGAGCGTCATCACGAAGCAGAAAGGGGACCTGCAGCACAGCTTCCTGCTGGCCGAGACCCTCAAGTATTTCTATCTGCTCTTCAACCCGTCGGCGCTCGACTTCGAGAAGGTCATTTTCAATACGGAAGCGCATCCCATTAAAAAGAGCTGGTAGGCACCCGCCTTGCGATCAGGCCTCGTATTCGGTCGAATGCGTGCTTTCCGTATTCGCCGGCGACAGATTGCGCGGACGGCCGTCAGCGGCGGATACAGGAGTTCCGAATGAGCTGGGTGAGCGAAACGGACGTCGTCGTCTGGCAGCAGGGGGGGATTGCGTGCGCGGTCGTATCCGCCAGCGTCGGATTCGACGTCGAGCTCAGGAATACGCAAGGTGTCGCCTTCCTGAGAAAAAGCACGCCCACGAAAGATGCGGCCCGTAATCAGGCGGAATACCTGCGGCTTCTCATGAGCGCGGACCACATGCCGGTGGTCAGCGCTGAGCTGAGGCCGTTCGCACTGGTCGTGGAAGACGACGTCGACAATTGCGAGGCGCTGACCGAGGCGCTGAAGCTCGTCGGCGTCCGGGCCCTGGGCGTTCACAGCGGGCTCGAAGCGGTCCGGCTGGCGCGTGCCCTCACGCCGGATCTGATCGTCATCGACTACCGCCTCCCTGACATCAGCGGCGCCGAAGTCTGCCGGCGCCTGCGGCACGATCCCGAAACACAAGCGCTGCCTGTCATCGCGGTAACCGGCTCTCCGGAAGAACTCCGGAAGGATGGCTGCGACGCCGACGCCGTGCTCTCGAAGCCGTGCAGTCTCGACACATTCACGGCGGCCGTCCGGTTGTTCCTGCGGTCGAAGGTTGAAACGTAGTCCAGCCAGCCGAGTCGCCCGCTACGCCCGTCGTCGGGCTGGGCCACATCGCACAGGTGGCAGTACGGGTGTCCTCGACGCCGACGCTACTTAGTGGACGTCGCATAGGGCAGCCGTACATTCACCAGCACCGGCGCTCCCTTTTTTGCCGCGAGGCGGAAGATGGTCTGCGGCGGAGGGTCGTCCTGTTTGAGCAGGCGCGTGCCGTCGCCGCCCGCCGCCTGTTCTTCGCGCGTCCACAGCTTCTTGACGCCCCCTTCGAGCGCGAACTGCTGCACCGGCGCCATCCAGGATTTCTCCCACGTCGCGACGACATCGGTCGCGAGCACCAACGGCTTGTCGGCAATCGCGACGCTGTCGAGCGCCGATGGTGACACCAGGATCGTGATCAGCTCGCCGACCTGACCCGGACGGCTCGGTCTCACGCTGAAGTAATTCGGCCGATCCTGCTGATCCGGAATGTCCACCAGGCGCCCTGCGCGCACGGCGTTGTCGCCATTGCGGGTGCGGGTGGTTGGAAAGATCAGGTACGGCTCGCTCATCGTCCCGTCTCCGTACAGTTCGCGGTCGACGACGTAGAGAAAACCGGCGGTGGGGGATTCGATGGTAAGGCGCACGCGATCGCCGATCGCAAGGGGAGCGCCGGTGTCGAGCCGCTCCGCCGTCAACTCCGACGCATCCTGCACGAGAAGGCGCGCGCCATCATCGGCGGACTGAGACGGACGCAGCCGCCATAACGTGACGCCAAGATCCATGGTCGCGGCAGCCGGTGCCTTTGGCGATGCAGAGGGATTGACGATGCGATGAGCGGGCTTCTTTACCGTGGACGTTTTCGCCGGCGCCGGACGTTTCTTGAGAAACTCCTCGGCGATGATCTGGCGCGTCGTCTCGTCGGACTGCTGGCTGC
>JACDCA010000149.1 GCA_013694635.1 Acidobacteriota bacterium
CCGGTCGCTTCACCGGTTCGTGTACGCATCCAGCTCGTCGCTCTACGGTGACAATGTCTCGATGCCGATGCGTGAGGATGCGCTGCCGCAGCCGGTGTCTCCCTACGGCGTCACGAAACTGGCGGCCGAGCAGCTCGGTTATCTGTACTTCGTGAATCACGCCCTGCCGGCGACTGCGTTGCGGTATTTCACGGTGTACGGGCCCCGGCAGCGGCCCGACATGGCATTCCACCGGTTCATCCGTGCCTCGCTCGACGGTACGCCCATAACCCTCTATGGCGATGGCGAGCAGACCCGCGACTTCACCTACGTGGCCGATGCGGTCTCGGCCACCATCGCCGCGGGCGAGCGCGGCGTGCCTGGCCGCGCGTACAACGTCGGCGGCGGTTCGCGCGTCTCGATGAACCGGGTGATCGAGATCATCGGGGACGTTGCCGGCCGGCCACTCAAGGTCCGCTGCGAACCGGCGCAGAAGGGTGACATGCGCGACACCTATGCCGACACCTCGCTGGCGCGCTCGGATCTTGGATTCACCCCGAGCGTGACGCTCGAACAGGGAATTGAAGCGGAGTATCGATGGCTGTCGTCTGTGCCCATCCGCGCATGATCGCGGCGCGGTTGTGTGTGTTCGTCGTGCTCGTCGTCGTCGCGGCGTGCTCCAGCGCGCCAAAGCGTCCGCCGTCCGACACGCTCGAGCCCGACAAGTTTCTGTTCGAGAACGGGTCGGCCGCGCTCAACGACCGGCGGTGGCTCGCGGCACGGGAGTACTTCCGCCAGCTGGTCGACAGTTATCCGCAGAGCCCCTTCCGTGCCGATGCGAAGCTCGGAATTGCCGACACCTACCTCGGCGAGCGCACGGCCGAATCCACCATCCTTGCGGTCAACGAATACCGGGAGTTCCTGTCGTTCTATCCCACGCACGAACGGGCCGACTACGCCCAGTTCAAGCTGGGAATGACCCACTTCTACCAGATGCGGGGGCCTGAGCGGGATCAGACCGAGACGCAGGAGGCGATCACCGAGCTCACGACGTTCCTGCAGCGTTATCCGAACAGCAAGCTCGGGCCCGAGGCGCGGACGCGGCTGCGTGAGGCCCGCGACCGTCTCAGCATGCACGAGTACCGTGTCGGCGTCTTCTATTACCGGCAGCGCTGGTACCCGGGGGCCATCGACCGCTTCAATTCGCTGATGAAAAGCGATCCGGAGTTCACCTACCGCGACGGGATCTTCTTTTACCTGGCGCAGATCTTCCTGAAGGCGGACCGCCCCGCGGAAGCCCTTCCCTACCTGGATCGGCTGGTGCAGGAGTTCGAACAGAGCGAGTTTCTCGAGGAAGCGAAGAAGCAGATCGAGCAGATCAAGACGGGGACGCTCAAAGAGGTGAAGAAGTAGATTTCGTTGAGAGCACGCCGTTGAACCGCCGATAGTAATCAACCGCGGACACGACGGCGGTAATAACCGCGGCCCACAAGGCGATGCGGCCGATGACGTAAAACCCGCGCAGTTCCTCGTGGGCCAGGATCAGCGCGAGAATGGCAGTCACCTGGGCGGCCATCTTCAGCTTGCCGAGCGGTGACGCAGAGATGACCACGCCGCGGGCCCAGGCGACGGCTCTCAGAACGGTGACAGCAAACTCGCGGCCGAGAATGACCGCCACCATCCACGCCGGCGCGGCGTCCATCTGCACCAGCGAAACCAGCGCCGCGGTCACGAGCAGCTTGTCCGCGACCGGATCCATCAGTTGGCCGAGCGTGGTGACCTGTTGCCGCCGCCGCGCGAGATAGCCGTCCAGCCAGTCGGTGAACGACGCGATGGCGAAGATCGCGGCCCCGACGAACTCCTTGCGGACGCCGAGGACCAGCCGCCCTTCGAATTTCGTCAGCAGCACGACGACGAGCAGCGGCACGAGAAAGATGCGGGCGAGCGTCAGCGCGTTGGGAAGGTTCATCCGCGTCTGACCGTAGACTTTACTCCGAAGTACAATCGACTGCTGACATGAAGGCCATTCTTCTCGCCGGGGGTAAGGGTACGCGACTGCGCCCGCTCACCGTGCACACGCCGAAACCGATCGTGCCGATCTTCAACCGGCCGTTCCTCCATTACCAGATCGATCAGCTCCGCCAGGTGCCAGAGGTCGACGAGGTGATCCTGAGCCTCAATTACCAGCCGCGGCGGATCGAAGAGATCCTCGGCGAAGGTGAAGGGCTCGGCGTCCGTGTCCGCTATGTCGTCGAGCCGATGCCGCTCGGCACGGGCGGCGCGATCCGCTACGCGGGGGATCAGCTCACCGAATCGGTCATCGTCTTCAACGGCGACGTGCTCACGCAGGTCGACGTCAACGCCGTCCTCAAGCTGCACCGCGAGCGCAAGGCAAAGGCGACGATCGTTCTCACGCCGGTGGACAACCCGCGTGCCTACGGCCTGGTCGAAACCGACGCACACGGGAACATCCGACGGTTCCTGGAGAAGCCCGGAGAAGACGAGATCACGTGCAACACGATCAACGCGGGGATCTACGTGCTCGAGCCTGACACCTTCGAGCGGATCCCGAAGGACGTCGCCTGGTCGATCGAGCGCAGCTACTTCCCTTCGCTGATCGAACGCGGCGAAACGTTCGTCGCCTACATCGACAACGGCTACTGGATCGACATCGGGACGCCCGCGAAATACCTGCAGGTGCATCGCGACATCATGGACGGCCGGTATGCCGCCCCCCCATTCGCCGGGCTCCCCACCGGCGGTTCCTGGATCGCGCCGGACGCGAGGATCGAGGAGGGCGTCGACTTCCAGGGCCCCTGCTTCGTGGACGAAGGCGTCGTGGTCAAGACCGGCGCGCGGATCATGCCGTATTCGGTCATCGGCCGGCAGACGCACGTCGAAGAGGGAGCGGTCATCGACGGCTCGATCATCTGGCCGAACGGGTGGATCGGTCCCGACGCCGCTGTCCACGGGTCCATCCTCGGCCGCAACTGTCACGTCGGGCGGAGCGTCTCGGTGGTCACCCCGTCGGTCCTCGGTGACAAGACAGTGCTTACGGACTACAGCAAGGTATGACGATCAATCCAAACATCTTCAAGGCGTACGACGTTCGCGGGCTCTATCCATCGGAGATCAACGAGGAGGCCGTGCGCCTCATCGCCTGCGGTTTCGTGGCCTATCTCGAAGCGAAGCGGATTGCCGTGTCACGCGACATGCGCCTCTCTTCCCCGTCACTCGCGGCGGCATTCATCGAGGGGGCCACCGAGCAGGGCGCCGACGTCGTCGATTACGGCATGATGGCCACCGACATGATGTATTTCGCCGTAGCCGGCGACGGCCACGACGGCGGTGTGCAGATCACGGCTTCGCACAATCCCAAGGAGTACAACGGGATCAAGATGGTCCGGCGCGAGGCGTTCCCGCTGAGCGGCGAAGCCGGGATCGGTGACATCCGCGACATGATCGCGGGCAACAGGCTCCCTCCGCCGGCGCAAACACGCGGCACGGTCAGCACGAAGAATATCGTCGAGGACTACATCACCAAGGTGATGTCGTTCATCGATCCGGCGATCATCAAGCCGTTCAACGTCGTACTCGACGCGGGCAGCGGGATGGCCGGGATGGTGGCGCCGAAACTCTTCGACCGGCTGCCGTGCCGGACCACCCGGCTCTCCTTCGAGGTCGACGGCACCTTCCCGAATCACGAAGCGAATCCGCTGATCGAGGAAAATCGCCGCGACATCGTCGAACGGGTGAAACAGGACAAGGCCGACATCGGCATCGCCTGGGACGGAGACGCCGACCGGTGCTTCTTCATCGACGGCGAAGGAGAATTTGTGGCGGGTGATTTCATCACTGCGCTGCTCGGCGAGGCGGCGCTGCTGAAGCATCCCGGCGCGAAGGTCGTCTACGACGTCCGCGCGAGCTACGCCGTGAAGGACACCGCCGCGAAGCTGGGTGGCACGGCGCTGATGAACCGGGTCGGCC
>JACDCA010000268.1 GCA_013694635.1 Acidobacteriota bacterium
TCTTTCGGGCAGACAGCCTCGCATTCCCCTTCGTTCGAGCAGCTGCCGAACCCTTCGGCGTCGTGACGATCGACCATTGCGACCACGCGGGTCGATCGTTCGACTTGCCCCTGCGGTAGTAAGGCGAGGTGGCTGACCTTCGCCGAAGTAAACAGCGCCGCCGAGGCGTTCTTGCACGCGGCGACGCAGGCGCCGCAGCCAATGCAGGCCGCCGAATCCATCGCCTTCTCGGCCAGCGGCTTGGGCACGAGAATCGCGTTGCCGTCCTGGGCGCCGCCGACGTTGACCGACGTGTAGCCGCCCGCCTGGATGATGCGGTCGAACGCGCTCCGGTCCACGACAAGATCCTTGATGACCGGGAAGGCCTTTGCCCGCCAGGGCTCCAGGATGACGCGATCGGCGTCCCTGAAGCGGCGCATGTGCAGCTGGCACACCGTCGTCCCGGGGTCCGGCCCGTGAGGCACGCCGCTGATGAGAAAGCCGCAGGTCCCGCAGATGCCCTCGCGACAGTCGGAATCGAAGGCGATCGGATCCTCACCCTTCACGATCAGCCGTTCGTTCACGACGTCGAGCATCTCCAGGAAGGACATGTCCGGCGAAACGTTCTCGGCCACGTAGTCCTTGAACTCGCCCCGCGCCCTCGGGGTCGCCTGACGCCAGACCTTCAGAAGTATTCGCATCGGTCTGCTGGAAGCCGGGAGCTGTGAGCTGGAAGCTTCATTTGTAGCTGCGTTGTGACGGTTTCACGTACTCGAACGTCAGCGGTTCCTTGTGCAGGATGGGAGGCTGGCCGACGCCGGTGAACTCCCAGGCCGCAACATAGGTGAAGTTCTGATCGTCGCGGAGCGCCTCGCCGTCGGGCGTCTGGCTCTCTTCCCGGAAATGACCGCCGGACGACTCGGTCCTGTGCAGCGCGTCCAGGGCAAGGACTTCGGCGAACTCGAGGTAATCGGCCACGCGTCCCGCATATTCGAGGTTCTTGTTCATATTGTTGGCGGGGCCAGGCACCGACACGTTCTGCCAGAATTCCTCGCGCAACGCCGGAATCCATTCGAGCGCTTTGCGCAGTCCGCCGTCGTTTCTTGCCATCCCGACTTGGTCCCAGAGCACTCGGCCGAGCTCCCGGTGGAGTTGCCGCGGCGTTTTCGAGCCCTTCACCGACAGCAGCGTGTTGATCCTGGTCTGCACCGCATCGGCGGCTTCATTGAATGCGTCGTGCTCGACCGTCACAGCGGGGAGAGGCGTGCCGCCGAGGTAGTGCGCCAGCGTGTAAGGGATGACGAAGTAGCCGTCCGCGAGCCCCTGCATCAAGGCGCTTGCCCCCAGCCGATTGGCGCCGTGGTCCGAGAAGTTCGCCTCGCCCAGGACGTGCAGCCCCGGGATGGTGCTCATCAGGTTGTAGTCAACCCAGAGCCCCCCCATGGTGTAGTGGATCGCCGGGTAGATCCGCATGGGTACTTTGTACGGATCCTCGTCGGTGATCTTCCTGTACATGTCAAACAGGTTGGCGTAACGAGCGCGGATGACCTCCACGCCAAGCCGCGTGATCGCATCCTTGAAGTCCAGATAGACGGCGAGCCCGCTTTCGCCAACACCCCGGCCTTCGTCGCAGACCGCTTTGGCGTTTCGCGACGCCACGTCACGCGGCACGAGATTGCCGAAGCTCGGATACCGGCGCTCGAGGTAGTAATCGCGTTCCGCTTCGGGAATCTGTTCCGGCGGTCGCCGATCCCCCGGTTGCTTCGGCACCCAGACCCGGCCGTCATTGCGAAGGCTTTCGCTCATCAGCGTCAGCTTCGACTGTTCAGTGCCCGTAACCGGAATGCAGGTCGGGTGAATCTGTGTGTAGCAGGGGTTGGCAAAGAATGCGCCGCGCTTGTACGCGCGCCACGCCGCCGTGACGTTGGAGTTCACCGCGTTGGTGGATAGGTAATACGCAGTGCCGTAGCCTCCCGTGCAGAGCAGGACGGCGTGACCGGCGTACCGTTCGATCGCCCCCGTCGTCAGGTTCCGGACGACGATGCCGCGCGCTTTGCCGTCGATGAGCACGACATCGAGCATCTCCCGATTGGCAAAGGACTTGACCGTGCCACGTTCCACCTGCCTCATCATCGACTGGTAGGCGCCGAGCAGGAGCTGCTGGCCCGTCTGGCCGCGCGCGTAGAACGTGCGCGACACCTGGGCCCCGCCGAACGACCTGTTGTCGAGGAGGCCGCCGTACTCGCGCGCGAACGGCACACCCTGAGCCACGCATTGATCGATGATGTTGACGCTCAGTTGAGCGAGGCGGTAGACGTTGGCCTCACGGGCGCGGTAGTCCCCCCCTTTGACCGTGTCGTAAAAGAGCCGCTGGATGCTGTCGCCGTCGTTCTGGTAGTTCTTCGCGGCGTTGATCCCCCCCTGCGCCGCGATGCTGTGCGCACGGCGGGGGCTGTCCTGGATACAGAAACTGAGAACGTTGTATCCAAGCTCTCCGAGCGAGGATGCGGCCGACGCGCCCGCCAGACCGGTGCCAACGATGATGATCGTGTATTTGCGCCGGTTCGCAGGGTTCACCAGCTTGGACTCGAAGCGGTGACGGTCCCATTTCTCCGCGAGCGGGCCGCCGGGGATTTTCGCGTCGAGGGTCATAACACTCAGGAGGTGAAGAAGATCCAGACGGGGATCGCCGCAAGGCCGCCGCCGATGAGGATCGCGAAGAAAATGCCGATAGCCGTCAGCTTGCGCGTGTACACAGGGTGATCGATGCCGAGCGATTGGAAGGCGCTTGTGAACCCGTGCCGGAGGTGCAGCCCCACCAGCAGCGTGCCGGCGACGTAGAACACGACCCACAGCGGTTGTTGAAAAATTTCAACCTCTGTCCGATACAGATCTCTGATTTCCGCCTGGCCCACGGTCTGGTACCAGGTGCCGAACTTGAACTGCTTCACGTGGACGATGACGAACAACAGGAGAAAGAGCCCTGAGGCGATCATCGTGGACGACGCGAGGCTCTTCCGGCTGGTGTGGCCCGCCATCTCCTTCTTCAGGTACCCCACCGGTCGCGCCCGCCTGTTGGCCGTCCACATCGTGATCGCCTTGTAGATGTGGATCACAAACACCGCCAGCAATCCCAGCTCGATCGGGAGGATGAGCGGATTGGAGATGAGCGTGTGCGAATACTGGTTGAAAAGGTCCGGGCCGGCCAGAATCAGTGCGTTGCCCGCCAGGTGAAGGACCATGTACGCAAACAGCGCCAGGCCCGTCAGTCCCATGAGAAGTTTGGTGCCGACCGAGGAGGAGAACGCACGACGGAAACGGGAGCGCATGGGATGAAAATTCGGTACTGAGCGAACAGGAAATTGTACTCCGTACCATGGCTTGCTTGCTCGCGCGCGACTGAGACATGATTAACAGCCTGCGCGCACGGCGAAAGCGCGCGTTTACAACATGAAAATCCACGAGTATCAGGCGAAGGCGATTCTGGCGCGGCACGGGGTGCCGGTGCCGCAGGGGGAAGTCGTTCTCAGCAGCGCCGAAGCCCGCGAGGCGGCCAGGCGGCTCGGCGGCGGGGTCGTCGTCGTCAAGGCACAGATCCACGCCGGCGGGCGCGGCAAGGGGGGCGGCGTCAAGGTCGTCAAGAACGGCGACGAAGCCGAAGCGGCCGCGAAGTTCATCATCGGCATGCAGCTGGTGACCCACCAGACGGGACCGGCGGGTCAGAAAGTGCAGCGGGTGCTGGTCGAGCAGGGGCTCAACATCCAGCGTGAGCTGTATCTCGGCATGGTGATCGACCGCTCCAGCGAGCGTCCGGTGATCATGGCCAGCTCCGAGGGGGGCGTCGAAATCGAGAAGGTTGCCCACGAAACCCCCGAAAAGATCTTCAAGGAGTTCATTCATCCCACGGCTGGCCTGAGCCCCTTTCAGACCAGGAAGTTGGCGTTCGCGCTCGGCCTGGAAGGGAACGCCATCGCCCAGGCGGCAAAGCTCATGAACGCCCTGTGGGATGCCTTTCGCGCGACCGATGCGTCGCTGATCGAGATCAACCCATTGATCGTCACCGAGGACGGCCAACTGCTGGCGCTCGACGCGAAGATGACCTTCGACGACAGCGCCCTCTACCGCCATCCTGATCTCAAGGAGTTCCGCGATCTCGCGGAAGAGGATCCGCTCGAGGTCGAGGCGTCGAAGTATTCCCTCAACTACATCAAGCTGGATGGCACCATCGGCTGCATGGTGAACGGCGCCGGCCTGGCGATGGCGACGATGGACATCATCAAGTTGTCGGGTGGCGAGCCGGCGAACTTCCTGGACGTCGGCGGCGGCGCCACGGCCGAGCAGATCCGCAACGCATTCAAGATCCTCATGTCGGATCACAACGTCAAGGCGGTCTTCATCAACATCTTCGGCGGTATCCTGCGCTGCGACGTGCTGGCTGAAGGGGTGATCGCGGCGGTCAAGGAACTCGGCGTGCCGGTGCCGATCGTCATCCGGATGGAAGGAACCAACGTGGAGCAGGGCAAGGCCATGCTGCGCGAGAGCGGCCTGAACTTCACCACCGCGGACACCATGGGCGATGGCGCCGATCGTGTCGTGGCGCTGGCTCGCTGAAGGGATCGACGGACTGACATGGCTGTACTGATCGACAAGTCGACGCGCCTCATCGTGCAAGGCCTGACCGGCCGCGAGGGGACGTTCCACGCCAAGGCCGCCGCGGCCTACGGCACCCAGGTGGTTGGGGGGGTCACGCCCGGCAAGGGCGGCACGACCCACGAAGAATTTCCGGTATACAACACCGTCGCCGATGCGGTCCAGCACACCGGCGCCAATGCCTCGGTGATCTTCGTGCCGCCGCCGTTCGCGGCCGACGCAATCATGGAAGCGGCCGATGCCGAGATCGCGCTGATCGTCTGCATCACCGAAGGCATTCCGGTGCTGGACACGATGAAGGCGCTGGCGTTCATGAAGGGGCGGCGGTCGCGGCTGATCGGCCCGAACTGCCCGGGCCTGATCACCGCGGGTCAGGCCAAGGCCGGGATCATCCCCGGCCACATCTGCACCGAGGGCCGTGTCGGGATCGTGTCCAAGAGCGGTACCCTCACCTACGAAGCGATTCACCAGCTGACCAAGCTCGGACTCGGTCAGAGCACCTGCATCGGCATCGGCGGCGACCCGCTGATCGGCACCAGTTTCATCGACGCGCTCGAACTGTTTGCCGGCGACGCGCAAACCGAGGCGGTGGTGATGATCGGCGAGATCGGCGGCTCGGCCGTGCAGGAGGCAGCGGCCTGGATCCAGGCGCACTTCGCAAAGC
>JACDCA010000568.1 GCA_013694635.1 Acidobacteriota bacterium
TTCGTGGACCTGGCCGGCCTCGGTCCCGGCCAGTACAATCTGCGAGTGCAGATCGATCCGACGCAGAACTTCGGCGTGAGCGCCACCGATCCCTCCGTCGTCCAGGTCACGATCAAGTGATGCGGCCGGAACGGAGCGGGAGCCGCCTTCGCCAAGGCTACGGCGCCCAAGGCGAGTGGAGGCCGCCAGGCGGGGTGCAGGGGGCCCCGCCGATACTGTGACGTCCCGACTGTTTGGCACCGACGGTGTGCGCGGGCGCGCCGGTGATTATCCGCTCGATCACGAGACGGTTGCCCGCATCGGCGGCGCGCTGGTCCGGGTCCTTGCGTCCGGGGATCCCGCGCCGCGCAGATTCATCGTCGGGCGTGATACGCGCGAGTCGGGGGATTGGATCGCCCGTGAGCTGGCACGCGGGGTCCGCTCGCAGGGAGCGCAGATGGTGAGCGCCGGCGTGATCCCGACTCCCGCCATCGCCTACGTGACCCGTGCGCTGGCGTTCGATGCCGGCCTGGTCATTTCGGCTTCTCACAATCCCTTTGAAGACAACGGCATCAAAGTCTTCTCCGGGCTGGGGGAGAAATTCTCCGAGGCGCTCGAACGCGAGGTAGAAGCAATCGTGGCCGACCGCAGCTGGAGTGTCGAAGGGAGCGCCGACGAACCTGTGCCTGCCGCGGACGTCGCCGACGCGTACGTCGGCCACACCCTTCGAGCATTTCCGGAACCGCAGCGTCTCGGACGGTTCCGGATCGTGGTCGACACCGCAAACGGAGCGACAACGACGGTCGCGCCGCGGTTGTTTCGCGACTTTGGCTACGAAGTCGAGCTCATAGGGGCGCAGCCGGACGGCAGGAACATCAACCTGGAGTCCGGTTCGACGCACCCTGAATCGATGTCCGCCATGGTCCGTGCAAAGGGATGCCGTATGGGAGTCGCCTTCGACGGCGACGGGGACCGTGCGATTTTCGCCGACGCCGACGGCGCGATCGTCGACGGCGACGCGGTGCTGCTGATGTGCGCGCGGCAGATGAAGCGGCAGGAACGACTGCGCGGCGATGCGGTCGTCGCCACCGTCATGAGCAACATCGGCCTCGAGCTGGCGTTGCGGGAGAGTGGCATCTCACTCATCCGGACGGCTGTAGGCGACAAGTACGTGATGGAGGAGATGCTCAAGCGGGGCCTTTCGCTCGGCGGTGAGCAATCGGGACACATCATCTTCTCGGATCACCTCTTTACCGGCGATGGTCTGGCGACTGCGCTCAACGTCCTGCGCGTGGTGGCTGACACGGGCCGCGAACTGAAGGACCTGGCAGGGCAGCTGGTGACGTATCCGCAGGTGCTAATGAACGTCAGAGTCCGGGAGCGAAAGGACCTTTCCACCGTGCCCGAGGTGGCCGATGCTATGAAACGCGTCGAAGAGCGGCTGTCAGGTCAGGGCCGCCTCCTCGTCCGGTATTCGGGGACCGAGCCGCTGCTGCGCATCATGATCGAAGGGCAGGATCAGCGCGAGATTCAGCAGTGGGCAGGCGAGATCGCGGAGGTCGTGAAAAAGACGCTGGGGTGACGGGTCGTTATGCGTTTAGCAGTCAACATCGATCACATTGCGACCATTCGCGAGGCGCGAAAAGCGCGCGAGCCGCAGCCGCTCGCCGCAGCGCTGATCGCTGAACGAGCGGGTGCGCACGGCATCACCGTCCACCTGCGCACGGACCGCCGTCACATCCAGGACCGCGATCTCGAGGCGCTCCGGCAGGGCATCGCGACGAAACTCAATGTCGAAATGGCTGTCACCGACGAGATGGCGAATATCGCGCTGAAAGTCCGTCCCGATCAGGTGACGCTCGTGCCCGAGCGTCCTCGCGAGCTGACGACCGAAGGTGGGCTTGATGTCGTCCAGAGCGCGGACGCGGTGAAGCGCTTCACGGGAAGACTGCGCGACGCCGGTATCGCGGTAAGCATCTTTCTGGACGCCGAGTTGAGGCAGGTAGAGGCCGCGCAGGTAGCTGGCGCAGGGGCGATCGAGATCAACACGGGCCGCTACGCCGAGGCCCCGGCGCCGGACGTCAAGATCGAGCTGGACCGGATTGCTGTTGCCGCAAGGGCCGGAGCGGCTGCCGGTCTCGAGGTGCTCGCCGGTCACGGCCTCGACTACGTCAACGTCAAGCCTATCGTCGGAGTCCCTGAAATCGTTGAGCTGAATATCGGCCACAGCATCGTCGCCCGCGCCGCCCTTGCCGGAATGGAAACTGCGGTCCGCGACATGGTCGAGCTGCTTCGCAGATAAAATAGTCCATAGTGAATAAAGAATCCCTCGTGATGGGCGTGGCCGGTACTCTGCTCGGCCTGCTCGCCGGCTGGATCATCGGCAGTCAGCAGGCGGCGCCGGCGCGCACCGAAGCGCCCTCCGCTCAGACGGCGTCGGCCCCTCCCTCGCAACAGCAGGCTCCGCCTGCCCTGGACGAGGCGCTCGCCGGGAAGCTGAAGTCCACGGCCGACAGCGACCCGCGTGACGCGGCCACTCGCGTTCAGCTCGGGAACCTGTACTTCGACAGCGGGCGCTTCGACGATGCGGCGCGATGGTAT
>JACDCA010000621.1 GCA_013694635.1 Acidobacteriota bacterium
CCTGGTGATCACGCAGAGCCTTCTCAAAGACGGCGACCTGCGCATCGAGAACAACCACCGGCAGCGCGACTATCGCGCCTATCTCGAGGGCGATATCCCTCCCGACTTCCGTGTCCGCGGCCGCAATGGCGAGATCTATTCGATCCATGCGCCCGGCATCTCGGCGCTCGTCGCACCGGCCTTCGCTGCCGGCGGCTACTACGCCGTCGTCCTCTTCCTTCTGCTTCTGTCCGGCCTCACGTCGGCGCTGGCCTGGCATCTCGCGTTTCTGGTGACGAAACGGACCGGTGCCGCGTGGTTCGGATGGGCGGCGATCGCGTTCTCCGCGACGTTTGTCTTCCATACGTTCACCGTGTATCCGGATGGCCCCGGGGCGCTGGCCGTGCTGACAGGCGTGTGGGCGCTTCTGCGGACGGAATGGGAAGCGGAGGAGCGGAGCGATTCCGTAACACCCTGGTTCCTGCACGGGGCGGCGCTGGCGACGTTGCCGTGGATGCACACGCGTTTTGCCGTCCTCGCCGGGGGGCTCGCGGCGCTGATCCTGCTGCGGCTCGGCCGGGCGCCCAACGCGCTCGCGAAGGCGGGCGCACTGATCGCGATCCCCGTGGTCAGCGCGCTGTGCTGGATCGGCTATTTCCTGAAGATCTACGGGACCCCGGACCCGGCCGCGCCGTACGGCGGGGAGCCGGGAGCATTTGCGTTCGTGCCGGACGGCCTTGCCGGCTTGCTGTTCGATCAGCGGTTCGGTCTGGCGGCATACGCGCCCGTCATCCTCGTGGCCTTTGCCGGGATCGGGCTGATGCTGTCGCGTCGCGAGTGGCGTCGTCACGCCGCGGAACTTCTCTTCGTCGTGCTGCCGTACTTGCTGCTCGTCACGTACGTCGCGATGTGGTGGGGCGGCTCGAGCGCGCCCGCGCGTTTCTTTATGCCGGTCCTTCCGTGGATGGCGATCCCGGCGGCGGCAGCCTGGGCCATGTTGCAGGGGCGGGGCAGCCGAATCATCGCGGTTGCGGCGCTCGTTTTCACGATCTTTGCCTCGGCCTCACTCGTGCTGGTGGACGATGGGCGGCTCGCATTCAACGTTCGCGAGGCGCACGCGCGCTGGCTGGAATGGCTCAACGGCAGGGTCGACCTGCAGCGCGGCCTGCCGATCTGGTGGCGTGAGCGTGAGACGCCCCTGTTTCGAGGCCTCGCGATCTGGGCGTGCGCCGCCGCCGCGGGGTGGCTCGCGGTTCGGGCGCTCGAGCGTCGCCCGGCGTTTGCTGAACGCGCTCGATTTGCGGCCGCGGTCGTGCTTATCTGCGCGCTCTCCGGCGCGGTAGCGCTGTCGGTGACCTGGGCATTCGAAGGGGTCGATGGGCGGACGCAGGCGCCGGGTCAGCTGCAGGCGCTCCGGCGTCTGTCGACCGAGCCGGAACTGCTGGCGCTCGAAGTGTCTCGCGCCCGCAGGCTGGATCGCGAACGCGCTCCAAGCCTCATGCGGATCGCAGCGCCCTTCTCCTTGCTACCCGGCGGAGCCGGACGAAATGACCGTCCTCTATTCGCGCTGGGGGGCGTGCCGGCCGGAGAGTACCGGCTTCGCTTCTCGATGCGCTCAAGCGACGGGTGGATCATGATCGGCATCGGGCGGGACCAGTTCGCCCTCCGTACGCAGCCGCTTGCCGAGGCGCGGGACCCGATTACTCTTAACTTTCCCGTGGACGTCCGCGCCATCATGGTCCGCGTGGACGAAGGTGCGCGGCGCAGCGTCCAGGGGTTGACGATCGAACCGGTCCGGATCGTTCCTCCCTCGCTGCGGCTGACGGATGACTACGCCCGTCGCGCCGTCCATTACCCGGGCGCGATCGCGTACTTCATGGACGACCGCAGTTTTCCCGAGCCTGAGGGATTCTGGGTGGGCGGCGGTCGAGAGACGTCAGTCGTGCTTCAGCCGGATGAACCGAGAGGTGCCGCGACCCTGCAACTCAGGAACGGGGCGGTCGAGAACACGGTGCTCGTGCAGGCGGGAGCGTGGCGGGATGGTGTGCGGCTCGGGCCCGGGGAGGAGCGCCAGATTCAGATCCCGCTCGACCACGCGCGCGGCGCGACGCTGCTGCGGTTCACTACGACCGCGGGATTCCGCCCCTCAGAGGCGGATCCCACGAGTCGCGACGACAGGTTCCTGGGCGTCTGGGTGAAGGTTGTGAACTGAGAGCAACTCGTCAGAACCGAACGACGCCTCCAAAATACAGCCCCTTGAGCTTCAGCTTTCCCTCGTCCTCGTCATCGATGAAATAGAAGACATCGATGGATCGGTAACCGACCTGCGCGCCGAAGTGATCGGTGAAATTCACCGAACCGTAGAGGTCGAAGTCGATGTAATGCGCGCGATACTCCTCGTCGATGCTCTCCGGCAGCTTGAAGCCGCTGATTTCTCCGGTGATGGAGATGTTCGGGACGACGTAGACGCGGGCGATGGCGCCGATGGCGGGGATCGGTGCGCGGGCGCGGGCGAACTCCTCGAGCCCGAGCGCATTCTGGGCCAGCGTCGCCTGGACATCGGTGTACTTCGCCTCGAGCAGGATGCCGAAGAACCCGCGGTCGCGGTAAATCATGTCCCACTCGTACCCGAACCGATACGCCTTCCACTCGAGGGAGGCCGACACCGGCAGCGCGAGGTTGAAC
>JACDCA010000627.1 GCA_013694635.1 Acidobacteriota bacterium
TTGATTTCGTGCGCACTGATCCGACCGCGCGGGAATGGTATCTCGCCCGGCCGTAAGGGGCACGCCGCACGGCTGCGAGCCCCTTCTCCACACCGACGATCGCAAGGTCTTTTCGCCGTAGCCCGCGACGTACTGACCGCTAGTACTACTTTGTTAGATCAGTAGATTCATTCGAGAATCTATCAGTAACGCACATTTTGACCTTGTACTTATTCTGCGACTTCGGTACCCTCCGATGCGGTGCTGCCGCGCAACGCGCCGGCGTGGTTGGATCGGGTGGCCACCTGGCTCGAGCCGTTCGAGGACTGCTTTGGGCACGTCGCGCAGCGCGGTGCGTTTCGTCGGTATCTGCTCGGGTTGCTGAGCGACAGTCGGCGGAAGTCGATGAGTGCAATGCTCGCGCGCGTCACAAACCCGGGGACGTACCAAGCCTTCCAGCACTTCATCACGCATGCTCCGTGGAGCGCCGAGCGGGTGTGGCGTCGATTGCGGACCGTGATCCCCGAGCGGGAAGGCGTGCTGATTCTCGATGGGACGAGCTTCCCCAAACAGGGCCTGCACTCGGTCGGAGTCGCACGGCAGTACTGCGGCGCATTGGGGAAAGTCGCCAACTGCCAAGTCGCGGTCACCGCGGCGCTATGGACCGGCGTGCGTGCGTGGATGGTGGGCGCGACCTTGTATCTGCCCGACGCATGGCTGACGCCCGAGGCTCGGCAGCGCGCGCAGATTCCCCCCGCCGTGCGCTTCCAGGAGAAATGGCGGCTGGCGCTCACGCTGCTGCGTCAGATTCGCGCCAGCGGATTTCACCTGACGGCGGTCGTGGGGGACGCAGAATTCGGAGACAACGCCACGCTGCGACGGACCTTGCACCGGTGGGGCCTGCCGTATGCGCTCGGGGTTTCCTCGACGCTGACGGTCTTTCGCGGAACCCCCCGCGTCGCGGTGCCTCCAGGCAAGCCCGGTCGCAGCCGTCCGCCGACACGCCTCCAGTTGATCGATCCGATTCGACCCGAAGCCGTCCGGACGATTGCGGCCCAACTGCGGGCTGGTGCGTGGCGACGCGTGCAGTGGCGCAACGGCACGAATCGTCCGTGGGCAGCGCACTTCGCCGCGTTGCGTGTGACGCCAGCCAACGACTGGCGCGGCCATCGGTTGGCCCCCGAAGTGTGGCTCCTCCTCGAGCGCGACCTCGGCACCACGCCGCGCACCAAAGCGTATCTCGTCGCCTTGCCGGCCACGGCGTCGCTGCGGGCCGTCGTGAAGCTGGCCCATCAGCGCTGGGCGATCGAGCAGCAGTATCAAGAACTCAAAGACGAACTGGGGTTCGATCATTTCGAAGGCCGATCGTTGCCGGGCTGGCAGCGTCACGTCGTGCTGACCGCACTCGCCTACGCGTGGCTCCAACACGAACGCCGACGTCTTCCGGTGCACCTGCCGACACTGCCGGTCGCTCGAGCCGTGTTCACCGAGATCTTGACGGCGCATTTCTTCGTGACGCAACCCGGCTATCTCGAAACGATGCTGAAACTCAAAGAAATCGCGTTACGAATCTAACAAAGTAGTACTAGGCTAGTGGCGCTGGAGCGCGCCTCGAGCACACGACAGTCGCCTCGGATCACCGGTCGGAGCCAAAGATCTTTGCCGCTCCCCAGCGCTCTTGCCGCCACCGCCACGACGTTTGCGAAGACCACCGGCGCTGGAAAGCGCGCCGCGCGAACGCCGGGGACCCAGGCGGATGGCGAGTGACTGAACCTGCCCTGGCATTGCTCATCGAGGGAAGCCGTCAACTCACCTGAGCCCCTGCGGTGTGTACCTCGACGGCAAAACGCAAGCCTTTTGTGCGGGCGCAGGCGGGAAGCGCCTGCTGGCTGGATGGCCTGTGTCTTGCTCTAGAAGCAGTGCGGCGATCTCCGCCGTATATCGCGCACAGCGCGTAACAGGTAGGTGAATGAATGACCGACAGAAAATATCCCGACGATACGGCGGCTGAAGAAGCATCGGCGTTCGGACAGCGTGTCAAGGGAGCCGCGAAGGATGCCGCGGGCGCGGTGACCGGCAATGCCAGCCTCGAGCGCGAGGGCGAGCGCGAGAACGCCCAGGGACGGGCGCGTCAGGCGAACAACGACGTGATGGACGAGACCGACGGCGTTCCCAAGCGCTCGGTCGGGGGCGATCAGCGTCTCGTGACCGGTCTGTACGACACGCCGGAAACCGCTGGCAGAGCGTACACCGATCTGACGACGAAGCACGGCTATAAGGCCGACGATATCAGCGTCGTCATGTCCGATGACACGCGCAAGAAGCACTTCGGGGACGTCAAACCCGGTACGGAGTTCAACGAGGGCAGCAAGGCGGCCGAAGGCGCGGGGATTGGCGGCGGCATCGGCATGACCGCAGGCGCGGTGCTCGGCGCGCTGGTCGCGACCGCGACAGCCATCGCGATCCCGGGTCTCGGGCTGATCGTTGCTGGTCCGATCGCAGGCGCCATTGCGGGCGCAGGAGCCGGCGCGGCCACGGGCGGGATCGTGGGCGCACTGATCGGCGCTGGTATCCCCGAGGAGCGTGCCGCCGAGTACGAGGCAGGCATCAAGCGCGGAGGGATCCTCCTCGGCACCCGCGCGCGCGACGTCGACCACGCGGCAACGCTCGAGAAGGATTTCTCCGGGTACGGCGCTCGCGACGTCCGCCGGTAAGGAAAACAGGAGATCAGGAGATCAGGAGACTTTTTGTTGAAGACTCTTGAATTCCTCGTCTTCTGCTCTATCTCAAGACGGGAGACCGGTAGGTCAGAGCTCTTAACCTAAAGAACTCCTGACCTCCTGATCTCCTGTTCTCAACTGAACCCGGACCTCCCAAAGTCCGTCTTGTTCCCGAAGTCCGTCTTGTTAGGGATGAATCAGCTTCTCACCGACATCCGGTCCGGCGTCCGGATGCTCATCAAATACCCGACCTTATCGCTCGTCGCCATCCTCACGCTGGGAGTGGGCATCGGCCTCAGCACCACCGTTTTTTGCGTCGTCAATGGCGGCCTGTTCAAGGGGCTGCCGTTTCCCAATGCGGATCGGATCGTCGCGGTTGTCACCACCAACCCGGCCCAGAACCAGCCAAGGCAGGCGATGAGCGTCCACGACCTGGCGGTCTGGGAGGCGCGACAGACGTCGTTCGACCGGATCGGCGCTTACGGGTTTGCGCCGGTCAATCTTTCGAACGAGGACGGGCGCCCCGAGCGGTTCAGCGGCGGCCAGCTGACCGTCGCGGCATTCGAAGCGCTGGGCGTCCAGCCGATGCTCGGACGGGGATTCCGGGCCGGCGATGACAAGCCGGGCGCTCCGCCGGTCTTCTTCTGAGCTACGACCTCTGGCGCGACTTCTGAGCTACGACCTCTGGCGCGACCGGTTCGGCAGCGCCCCCGACATCGTCGGCAAACCGATCCGCGCAAACGGCGCGCAGCGCGAAGTTATCGGCGTCATGCCGGCGAAGTTCGGCTTTCCGATCCGCGAAGCCGTGTGGACCCCGCTGACGGTCGATGCGCTCGCCAAGCCCCGGGGCGAGGGATCGATTTACCCCGTCATCGCCCGTCTGAAGCCTGACGTCAGTATCCGCGAAGCGAAGGCACAGGCGACGGCGATTGCGGCGCAGCTCGAGTCCGAGTTCCCGGTGACGAACAAAGGCATTGGCGCCGACGTGATGCCGTACGCGAGCATGATCATGGGCCCGGAGCTCTACGGCCTGCTGTTCACCATGCTCGGCGCCGGCATCGGCGTCCTGCTCATCGCGTGCGTCAACGTCTCGAATCTGCTGGTTGCGCGCGCGTCGCTCCGCCGCCGCGAAGTGGCGGTGCGCATGGCGCTCGGGGCGGCGCGCTACCGAATCGTGCGCCAGCACCTCACGGAAGTTCTCGTGCTCGCCACGGCAGGCGCCGGCATTGGCATCGTGCTCAGCATCTTCGGCATGCGCTGGTTCACGCAGTCGATGTCGGTGAATCCTCCGCCGTTCTGGATCACGTTCGAGCTGGATTACCGGGTGATGCTCTTCGTGCTCGGCCTGGTCCTGCTCGCCAGTCTGTTTGGCGGCGCGCTGCCGGCGCTGCATGCGATCCGCGTCAACGCCGGCTCGGCGCTGAAGGATGACAGCCGGTCGTCCACGAGCGCGCGGCTCGGCAAGTTCAGCAGCGGCCTCGTCACCGCCGAACTGGCCGTGTCGTGCGGCTTGCTGATTGCCGCTGGGCTGATGATCAAGAGCGTCGTCCAATTGAAGAACGTGCCAATGCCGTTCGCCGTGACGCAGCGGACGCGCGAGATGGGTGTGAGGTCAGCGCTTGGAGCGCAGGGCACGCAGCTCGTCCTGCTGGTAATGCGAAAGAGCGTGATGCAGCTGGTGATCGGACTGTTCCTCGGTCTCGGCATTGCGCTGCTGGCGTCTGGCGCGCTTCAGCCCGTGCTGTACCACGTGAACCCCCGCGACGCGGCCGTCTTCGTGGCTGTCGTCGTCACACTGGCGGTCGTCAGCCTGATCGCGAGCTTCCTCCCCGCGCGCCGCGTGACCCGCATCGATCCGGTCCTCGCGCTGGCGAACGAGTAGTTCTCAACACAGAGGCACAGAAACACAGAGGCCCGTGCGTCCTGCAACTGAATGTGACGGACCCGGTGGCCGGCGGGTTTGGCGGACGGTATAATCTAGGATCCGTTTTCCGAGGAGAAAGCTTGATGTACCGCTCCCTGAAGAAGTCCGTCTGCACTTCTGGTTTGTTTCTGATCGCCTCTGCCGTACTCGTTGCGCAGCAGTCATTCGACTACCCGAAGACGCGCAAAGTCGATCACGTTGACACCTACCACGGCGTGACCGTGCCGGATCCGTATCGCTGGCTCGAGGACGACACCTCGGCCGAGACCGCCGCGTGGGTCGAGGCACAGAACAAGGTGACGTTCGGGTACCTGGAGAAAATTCCGTACAGAAAGTCGCTCGCCGCGCGCGTCATCGCGTTGAACAACTACGAGAAGGTGTCGGCTCCGTTCAGAAAGGGCACCTACGTGTTCTTCAGCAAGAACGACGGGCTGCAGAACCAGAGCGTGCTCTACATCCAGAAGGGGCTGGAGGGCACCCCGGAAGTCCTGAT
>JACDCA010000638.1 GCA_013694635.1 Acidobacteriota bacterium
ATCGCGAGTGCGCTCGACGCGGCTCACAAGCGCGGCATCGTGCACCGCGACCTCAAGCCGGGAAACATCATCCTCACGAAGAGCGGCACCAAACTGCTCGACTTCGGCCTCGCCAAGCTCGCGGAGCAGCCCGTCATTGCCGGCATGGGAGAGTTCCCGACGCGGATGTCGCCGCTTACGGGCACGGGTTCCATCGTGGGCACGCTGAATTACATGTCGCCGGAGCAGCTCGAAGGCGGCAGCGTTGACACGCGGACCGACATCTTCTCGTTCGGCGCAGTGCTCTTCGAGATGCTCAGCGGACAGCGGGCGTTCGAGGCGCAGAGCCATGCTGGGCTGATCGCCGCGATCATCGGCGAAGACACTCCCGTTCTCGGCGATGTTGCGGACACGAAGAGCGTCCTGCCCGCCTCGATGCGTCGCGCACTGGACCGCCTGCTGCGCAGATGCCTGGCGAAGGATCCGGATGACCGGTGGCAGTGCGCGGCGGATCTCGCCGCGGAGCTTCGCTGGATCGACGAAGAGCGCGTCCGGACGGCTGGAGTTGTCGAGGCGGACGTCGTTCCGGCCGTCGGCCGGCTCGCGCCATCGCGAACGCGCGAGCGCTGGTGGATGGCGGCCGCGGCCGTGTCTTTTCTCGCCGCCGCTGGGGTCGCGAGCTGGGCGCTCCTGACCCCCTCGGTGCGGCTCAACGAGCGCCGCTTTTTCGTGAACCTCAGCGAATCGTTCTTGGGTCCGGGGTTCGTGGCCGTGTCGCCGGACGGACGGCACATCGCGGCGGTGATGGGCGCTCGACCGGATACGGCGATGATCTGGGTGCGGGCACTCGATTCGCTCAGCTTTCGGCCACTCGCTGGAACGGAGGGGGCCTGGCAGCCCTTCTGGTCCCCGGACAGCCGCTCGATCGGATTCTCCGCTTCCGACCGCGAAGAATCGTTGAAGGTCGTCCCCATCGGCGGCGGCCCGATCACAACCATCGCAACGAAAGCCGGCAGCCGCGCCGCGTGGAGCTCGAAGGGGGTCATTCTCGTTCAACAGGAGCCCGGCGGGTTGTTCAAGGTGCCCGAAACGGGTGGATCGTTGACTCCGGTCACGCAACTGGACGAGGCCGCTGGCGAGCTTTTTCACGCCTGGCCGCTGTTCCTTCCAGACGGGCGGCGGTTCCTCTATCTCGCAGTGAACCGCGACAGTTCGAAGACTGCGGTGTACCTCGGATCGCTCGACGGTCCCGGCCGCACCCGAGTGGTCCAGGCGCGTTCGAGTGTCGAGTATTCAGGGGGCCACCTGCTGTACCAGCGGGACGGGACGCTGATGGCCCATGCCTTCGATCTGAAGACAGGCGAGGTGATCGGAGAGGCGAGACCGATTGCCGAAGGCGTGGCCTATAACAACACCAATGGCCGCGGCGCGTTCTCCGCGTCCATGTCGGGAGACGTGCTCGTCTATCGCACCGGCGCCGGGGCCGATCAAGCCAACATGCTTCAGTGGTTCGACGTTAAGGGGGCGCGAACCGGGACGACAGGCGGCGAACCGGCGGGAAACCGCTCCCACCGGGTGTCGCCTGACGGCACGCGCGTCGCGATCGCCCGCGCCGATGAGGGAGGCCGGAGTGATATCTACGTGGTGGACGTGGCACGCGACGTCCCGACGCGCCTGACATCGGATCCCGCCGTCGACGGCAGCCCGGTATGGACGCCCGACGGCAGCCGGATCATTTTTGCATCGAACCGGAAAGACTGGTTCGACCTGTATCAGCGAGCGTCAGGCGGGGCCGGCGCCGACGAGCTGCTCTTCGCCGACGATAGCCACAAAGTCCCCGTTGACGTCTCGCCTGACGGAAAGCTGGTCCTGTACGTTCGCGGCTTCCTGTCCCCGCAAGCCGATTTGTGGGCGCTGCCCCTGAGTGGGGATCGGAAGCCGTTCCCGGTCATCCAATCGGAATTCCCCGAGGGGGGCGGCGCCTTCTCGCCCGATGGCCGGTGGCTCGCGTACACATCCGAGGATGTCGGCAGCAGGCAGGTGTATGTGCAGCCGTTCCCGGCGACCGGGCAGCGCGTGCGCTTGTCGACAACCACGGGCACCAACCCGATGTGGAGCGCGGAGGGGAGCACCGTGTTCTATCTGACCGAGGAAGGAGCGGTGATGGCCATCGGTGTGAGCGGGTCCAGCGGCGCCCTCCGGGCCGGCGTTCCCCGAGAACTGTTCGTGGCGGAAGGACTCGGGACGGTCGGGCGGTCGGCCTCCTTCGATCGCGTGAAGCACCGGTTCCTGCTTCTGTCCGCTCCCGCGAGAGCAGCCGACGAAGACGAGCTGACGGTCCTGTTGAACTGGACCGCGGGTTTGAAGAAGTGAAATGGGGACAGCCACCTTTTCGCGAAAACGGACATCGCAAAAAGGTGGCTGTCCCCTTTGCTACAGGGACGCTTCCAACTTGGTCAGTGACCGGTCGATGATCGCGAAGCCCTCGCGGAGCTGCTCCTCGGTGATGCAGAGCGGCGGATTCGTGAAGAACGTATGCCACCGGACGAACGTGTAGAGACCTTCCTCGCGGAAGTAGCCGTTCAGCCGCTTCATTTCTTCCGACGTCCCGCCAAACGGCGCCATCGGGGCCTTCGTGCCAGGATCCTTCGTCAGCTCGACGATGCCGAAGAGCCCGATGTTTCGCGCGGCGCCGATGCTGCGATGCTGCGCCGCGAGCTGCCCCAGCAGATCCGACATCACCTTCCCCATGCGCCGCGCATTCCCGATCAGGTCGTCCTCCTCGTAGACGCCGATGGTTGCCAGCGCCGTCGCCGCCGCGAGCGTATGGCTGTTGTAGGTGAGTCCACTCGGGAACACCTTGTCCTTGAAACTGTCCGCGATCGAGCGCCGCATGCCGACGGCCCCCATCGGGATGTAGGCGCTGGTCAGCCCCTTTGCCATGCAGATCAGGTCCGGTACGACACCCCAGTGATTCACGGCGAACCACTCGCCGGTGCGGCCGAAGCCGGCCATCACCTCGTCGCACACCATGAGGATCCCGTATTTCGTGCACAGCTCGCGGACGCCCTGGATGTAGCCGTCGGGCGGAATCAGCACGCCGTTGGTGCCGCTGACGGTCTCGAGGAAGAACGCGGCGATGTGGTTGGGCCCTTCGAGCTGGATGACCTCTTCCAGCATCGCCAGCGATTGCTGCGCGGTATCGGTCGGCCGGCCCATGCCATGATGGGGATCCAGGACGTGGACCACCCCCGGAAGGCCAGGCTCGGTGCTCCAGCGCCGGGGATCGCCGGTCAGCGCCATCGCGCCGGCGGTGCCGCCGTGATACGACCGGTAGCGCGCGAGAATCTTGTGACGGCCGGTAAACGCCCGCGCGATCTTGATCGCGTTTTCGTTCGCATCGGCGCCGCCGTTGGTGAAGAAGAACACGTCGATGTCGCCGGGCGCGAGGCTGGCGAGCTTCGCCCCCAGTTTCGCCCGCGCCTCGGTGGCCATGAACGGGCTCGCGTAAGGCAGCACGGCCGCCTGCTCGGCGATCGCGCGCGTCACGCGCTCGTCGCCGTGGCCGATGTTCACGCACATCAACTGCGAGTTGAAATCGAGGTAGCGCTTGCCTTCCGGCGTCCAGAAGTAGACGCCTTTGGCGCGTGCCACCGGGATGGGATCGACCGCTCCTTGCGCCGACCATTCGAAGATCGTGTGCTTCTTACAGAGATCCACGATCTCTGCGCCGCTCATCGTTGCGTTGGTCGTCGTGGTCGTCATTGCACCTGCCCCGATGGCCCCTCTCCCTGATGCCGGCGTTCCGCCGCCTGAAGGGGGGACCCTGTAAGGTGCAATGTTAAGCCAGATGCGCGCTCATCGCCGGGTGAGGACCAACCGGTGATTCTTGGACTCACAGCGAGCCTTGGAGATCACTTGCGCCGAAGGGCAGTCGTAACGCGACCCCATTGCGGACTTCAGGTCGCAATACTCGAACGAGCCTTCGAACGGTGCCGAGATCGTAGAGACGGCTGGTCCCTCGACAAAAACGGCAGTCCAGCCGTCGAGCGCGAGATACGCGTTCGGTGCGACCTGTTCGACAACGAGCGGGCCATGGTCGCCGAAGAAGATCGCCACATAGTCGCCGGCAACTCCGAGGTAGAAGCTGCCGTGGCCAGGAAGGAATGGCGCCCCGGTGAGAGTAACGTTGAACTGCGTCTGGGGCGGAGCGCCGGGATAGGTCGACTGGGAAATAGTCGCCGGATAGATTCGCTCACGAACTCCCTCGGGAAGGTTCCCGGCGCAGGCGCTGTCCGCGACGAACGTTACCGTGTAGTCCCCTGCGATGGCCACCGGCGCCGCCACCACAGTTAGCGTGAAACTCAGGGACGCGCCGCCGGACATGTTGCGCTTCAGCGTCGCGGTGGCTGCGATATACCCGTCCTTGCTGGCCCGGAACGTCACGCTCTCATCAAATGTCCCACTGAGAGCGAAGCCGCCTGAACCGTTAGTGGTAGTCGATACTCCAGCGGATGCTCCATCCACCGCCTCTATTTTCACTCCGCCGACCGGCCTGAACGCGCTGTCGTACACATAGCCCGACACGCTCGCGGCCGGGGGGGTCGGCTGCGGAGGCGTTGTCGCCGGCGGCGACGGCGGCGGTACTCCAGGAATCGTCGGAGGTCGTGAATCGTTACAGCCGGCCGCACCTGAGGCGAGCATGAGGACAACGATCCCGGTCAGGGTTGTGTTGGTCACAGACCTGTTGTACCGCGGCCAGCACCGGGAAGTAACTACGTAGATACGTAGGGTCCGGAGGAAGGGAGATTCAGATCAGGCGCTCGCGCAAGGCCTTCGCGACCTCGGTCTTCGAATGGACCTGCAGCTTTTCGTAGATGTGTTTCAGATGGAAGGAGATGGTATTGGTCGAAATGCCCATGGCGCTGGCGGCCGTCTTATGCTGGTGCTCCTCGACCAGCAGTTTGAGCAGCTCGGTTTCGTGCGGGGTCAGATGGTATCAGGCGCGCGCGGGCGGGCGAAATTGACGGAACAGCGTCACCACGCGGCAGGCGACGTCCGGCGACATCGGCGCACCGCCGTCAACGACCTCGCGCAGCGATTCCAGCCAGCCGCGCCGGCGCCGTGTTCTTAAACAGATAACCGGACGCGCCGGCACATCGTGTTGAACACATTGTCGTCGTCCTACACCGTCAGCGCCCGAATGGGTACCTGGGGAAAGTGCTCGCGCAGGATCCGCGTGCGGTGTTGCCTATCGGTGTTGCCGCCAGAAGCGATTTCAGCGTCGGACGAGTTGGACATCGAATCGCGTGTCGCCGTTCATCGTCAGGTTTTGCGAGTGGCTCTGGTAGCCTTCCTTGCTCACGAAGAACGTATCGGTGGCATCTATCAACCCCGGGATGCTGTAGAGCCCGTCTTTGTCGGTCGTCGTGATCCGCGCCCCCGTGGTAACACGGCGCCATACGTTGACTCCCGAGAGGGGCACCGGACCCGCCGGCGTCAACTCGGCGACGATGCCAGACAGAGTGGGGGTTCCCGGGGGGAACACTTCGCTCTGCGTCACGACCAGC